>DASZNX010000001.1:0-1530 GCA_035551075.1 Gemmatimonadales bacterium
CGAAGCACTGCGCGAACGCGTAACGCTCGCGTCCCCCAAAATCGGATACTGGGCGTCGCCGAGCGGGTCAACCGCGCGGCCGAACGCATCCTGACCCGCATCGAGCTGGCGCGAATCGACGCTCACGAGCACCGAGGTACGGGCATCGAGCCGGCCGCGCGCGGTGGCGGAGCCGAAAGCATCGGGGCTCGCACCGATGCCGACCTGTCCCGCGGCCGTCATCATGAACGGCTGCGCCACCGGGAGAATCTCGAGCTGCACGTGGGCGCTGGCCTGCTCGGAACGCAGCGCGAGCGCGCCGACGCGTACGTCGCGCCCGCCGCGCAACTGGAGCGTGACCACGCCGGTCGAATCGGCTTTCACCTGGACGCCGACGGAGGAGCGATCCTCGTCGGCGTTCATCACCTCGCCGCCTTCGCTGGTGACGGTGATGGATGCGCCGGTCACGACCGGCACGTTCCACTGATCCAGCACATGCACCTGAATCGTATCGACACGCTGCCCGCCCACCGCGAGTACGATTTTCGAACCGTCGTAGACGAATTTCGCCGGCCGCCCCGAGACATGCACATCGAGGCTGTCCCACCGCTCCTGCGACCAGGAGTTCACCATGCGGACGCGCAGCCGGTGCGGTCCACGCGCGAGCGGGACGGCGATGAAGTCGTGGATCCCGTCGCCGCGGACCTGGCCATCCGCAAGGCGCGCCGCGCCGTCGAACAACACGACTGTCGCACCGGGCTCACCGTGCACACCGACGAACACGCGATCACTCGCGAGAATGGAGCCGTCAACCGGCGCGAACACCGTCACGGCGGGACCCGCGACGATCGCGCGGCCTTGCTCGGCGGCACGAGCGGCCGAGTCGCGGAGCGCGGGCACTGTGGGACGCTGCGGACTAACGGCCGTGGCGTCCTTGCGGCCATTGCCGGCCGTCTCGAGAACCTGCGCATAGTGGGCCACGTCGGGATGACGATTCACCAGCCGCAGCTCGACCCGACGGTCGCGCGCCAGCACGTCATCGCCGAACCCGGGCAGCGGCTCGAGGGCGCCGCGACCGTACACGTCCGCGATCAGATCCGCCAAGCCATGGAAGCGCAGCTGATACGCGACCCAACGCGCGCGCTCGTCCGAGAGCCGCTGGTTGGTGAAGAAGGGTCCGCCACGGATGTCGCTCGTGTCGCTGTGACCGATGACTTCCACGCCGCACCCCGGATGCCGCTGGAGATAGTCCTGCACCCGCTTGCCGAGCTCGTCGACGCTCATGATGTAGTGCGGGCGCGACTCGTTGCGCTCGAAGTACGCGATAGTGGCGCGATCGCCCTTGCCACCTGGTAAGGCATCTGCGAGATCGCCGCAAACGGCGGCGCCTGGAGCTGTGGCCGCGGTGGACGCCGTGGGGCTCGTCGCAGCTGCGGCGGAGGCAGTGGCGATCGTTGCAGCCGCGGCGGTCGGAGCGGTGAAGGCTGTCGATGCCTGTGAACCCGCTCGCACCGATGACACCGCGGCCGTCGGTACAGCGGCGGTCAGGGC
>DASZNX010000002.1:0-2298 GCA_035551075.1 Gemmatimonadales bacterium
CCATCGCCTGCATTTCTCCGCTCAGGGGTGACATACGACGGTGTCGATAGTGCCGGGGCGGCGGCGACCTGCCTCACTGGTCATAACGAAGGTCGTGTCGTCGAGGAAGGCGATCGCCTCACCGCCGATCTCCATGCCGGACACGTCGCACGGACGTTGGCGCGCGGGCGTGAGGCGGCCACCGACACCGGGATAGAAGAGATAGATCTCGCCGTACGTCCGCAGCGCGACCATCCTCCCGTCGGATCGGATTGCCGCTCCGGTGATCAAGCGGCCGGCCTCGGCGTTGGGTCGGATATCCAGCGTTTGGACCACGGTTGGCGTGATCGGATCGTCCGTCTTACTCGCCGTGCTCCACTCCTTGCTGCCGATGCGGTACACCTTGATGGAGCCACCGCGCCCTTTGCTGACGAGGTACGTAGCCGTGTCGCGAGGCGAGACGAAGATCGCTTCGACGTCGTGCGACCCGTCCGGGTACGTGACTCGCAGCGCCGCCGCTGTCACCGTCATCCGCAGCGTATCACCCGGGCCTTGCGACGGCACGGGCTCTGGGACCGCATAGATCGTGGCGAAGCGCCGGATCTCCAAATTGTCGCCTGTATCGGCGATGTAGATACACGTAGTGGCGCGGAACTGCGCGGGACAGACGCCGAGGGCGATGTCCTCCCAATCGAGCGCGTCGGCGCCGGAGACGGTCACGAAGCCGCGATCGGTGCCGTGGAGATCCGTTGCATAGAGGTAGGGGTCACGGAAGAGCGCGGGCAGGAGCATGAGCCTCCAAGAAAATCGGCTTGATCACCTATCGGCAAGGGGTGATACTTCGCGCATGCGCGAGCCGATGGTCCATCTGGAGGGGCGGATCCTCTATCTGACCGAGGATCCCGGATTCGTGCGCGACCAGCTGGCGGGAAACAACCCGGCGTGGTCACCGGCTCACAAGCTCCGAGACGACATCTCCACCGACGAAATCACTCCCGCCTACATCTGCTACTACTACGACGAAACCCTGGGCGAATTCCCTTATCTGGGGCTCAAGTGCCGGGATGAATTCCCGGTCACGCGCGGCGCGGTGAAGCGCGGAGGATTCGTCGCGGCGGTAAGTGGTAAGCGGCGCGGCAAGGGGTCATCGCGCGAGCAGTCGCCGTACGCGGAGATGTGCGCAGGTATCAAGCTGGTGGTCGCCGAGAGCATCGAGCGCATCTATCGCGAGAACTGCCAGAACCTCGGTGTCCTGACGACGACGGACTTCTCGATTCTGGACAAGGTCCGCGCCGGTGAAAGCATCCCGCTCTCCGCGTTCACGGCCGGTGAAGGCGAGATCACGCGCGGGATCATCGAACACGGCGGTTTGTTCAACTACAACATGGCACGGCTGAAGGGTCAGGTCGTGCTGCATCCTCCGGACACCCGCAAGCGTCCCATGACGCTCGGCGAGAAAATCCTCGCGCGCCGCTGGGTCGTCGATCCGGCGAAAGGCAAGATCGGCGTGCCGGCCGTAAAGCCGGGTGATGAAGGCTTTGTCTTAACCGACATTCGGTTCAGTCACGAGTACGTGACGCCGATGGCGGCGATATTCTTCGAGCAGCTCGTCGGCAAGGACGCCAAAGTCAACGATCCCGGCTCGATCCTGATGTTCCGCGATCATCTGACATTCCTGCCTGAAGCGATGACGCCCGAACGGGTAAAGGAGGGCTTGCTCGATGTCGCGCTGCAGCTCGAGAAGAAGCAGCGCGAGTTCGCGGCCGCGCAGGGAATCAAGCTCTATGGTGAGCTGCGACTGGGCCATCACGGCTCGGAAGCGATCTGTCATTCCAAGATTCTCGAGTCGCACGCGCTGCCGGGGCAGGTCATCATCGGCTCGGATTCACACACGCCGCACGCGGGAGCGGTCGGCTGCATCGCCTTCGGCGTCGGGACGACGGCGATCTTCAATTCCTGGATCACCAAAGACGTGCGTCTGCAAGTGCCCGAGACGGTGAAAGTGGTGATCCGTGGACGAAAGCCCGACAATGTCACGGCCAAGGATTTCATGCTCGAAGTGCTGCGCCATCCGTACGTGAAAACGGGCAAGGCAATCGGCAAACTGGTGGAGTACTGTGGCAATGCTGTCGAGGCGCTGTCCGTGGATGAGCGCGCCACGATGACGAATATGACGGCGGAAGTGGGCGGCTTCACCGGCTACGTCGCCCCCGACGAGAAGACCGTCGAATACCTGATGGACTACCGCAAGATGTCCCGCAAGGAAGCGGAGCGACTGTGCGAAGGGCTGGTGAGCGATCCCGATGCCGAGTACTGCGA
>DASZNX010000003.1:0-3620 GCA_035551075.1 Gemmatimonadales bacterium
GCCACGCGGTCCCGTCGTATCGGCGTCCGCGTGGGATTATCCAGGCGCGTCGCGACTCTGCTGCGGGACTGAAACGGCCACAGACCCCGCGGCTCGCGGTTATTCAGTGCGTTCCAATCGTGCGCCTGCATGCGTGGATCGAGCATGAGGCGGCCCGGCTTCCTCGTGGAGACGAACTCGACTCGCTCGTGCTCAGCTTGTCCCGATGCACGCGCGTAGACACCTGAGTCATCGCCGATCTCGATCGGCATCCAGCCATCGCCCTTGCGGCTGATGGTGACCGTCGTCAACCAGCGGCCGTCGGCAAGATGACGTCGCTCCACCTTGTCCAGGCGATAATCGATGAGTGGCGTGCCGTGCAGCCATTGGCCGAACAGCCATGTGAGATCCATGCGCGACACTTCTTCGGCGACACTGCGAAACGCGGCTTCGTCGACGTGCTTCAGGCGGTAGCGGGCGTAGTAGGTGCGCAAAATTCTGTGCATCACGTCGTCGCCGACGATGTAACGCAACTGCTCGTAGAACAGCTGCGCCTTGCTATAGATCATCGTGTTGTAGGTGGCGAAGTCGCGGTAGCGTTCGCTGATCATCGAGACCGGTTCACTCCAGCGGTCGATATCCCACAGCAGAATTTCTTCCTCGAGGCCGGGATACTCGCGACCTCCGCCCATGGCCTCGAAAAACCAGCCCGTCTGAAAGCTCGTGAAGCCCTCGTCGAGGAATCCCTCGCGCCATTCGTTGTTCGCGAGGATCCCCATCGTATAGTTGTGGCCGACCTCATGAACGATCAGGCCGATGCTCGCACTGCCGTCCATGACCATCATCGGGAACTCCGTGCCGCCGCCCTCGATGCGATGCACGTTGGTGATCTGCGGCCAGGCGAACTTGCCGTACAGAGTGTCGAGCCAGGCGAGTGCCAGCTCCGTGCGTTGGACGGCGATCCCCTTTCCCCACGTCGCGCTGTCGCCCGGCTGATAGAGGACGCGAACAACGACGTCCTTGTACCGTCCTTCCTCGTAGCGATAGTCCGGGTTCAACGAAAAAGCGAAGTGATGGACTGAATCAGCGAAGAAACGGACGCATTTTCTCCCTGCACCGACCGCCCCGCATCGTGCCGACGTGCCGACTTGCCGACGTGCATACCAGTCGCGCTGGTAATCAATCGGCGCGCCGGGAATTGCATTGGCGCGCGACCATCCAGGATCTCCCTCTAGCGGAACTCCCGTTGCTCCGATCACCTGATCCGCCGCCAGATCGAGCATCACGTCATAGCTCGCAAACTCGCCGTAGAACTCACCAGCCGGGTACAGCGGGTGATCCTCCCACCCGTACTTGTCGTACACGACCACCTTGGGATACCACTGCGCGAAGTCGAAGCGCCGGCCGCGACGTCCCTGGCGGCGCGGTAAGGTCGAGGGGCGCGCCTGCCAGTCGATGCTCGCGACGAGCGAATCGCCCGGTGCGAGCGGCCGCGCAAGACTCCAATGCGCGATCGTCGAGTCGGGCGCATACGGGTAGTCCGGCTTCTGCGACGCACCCATCACCGTCGCCGCCCCGATCCGCTCGAACGCATAATCGGGATCTTTCATGTGCTGGAAACGCACGCGCTGCTCGGCGGAGTCGGCCGCGGCCCAGCGCGAGCCGGGACGAAACGCATTCAAGTATTGATGGACATAGAAATCGTGCAGCGTGTCGGGCGATTGATTGACATACACGATCCGCACGTGCGCACTGAGCACCCCGCTTGGTTCATCGAGCGAGGCCTGAATCGTGTACGCCACCCGCTGCTGCCAGTAGCTCGAGTCGGCTGCGGCGGGAGAGACTGTTGTCAGAAGCAACGCTAGCAGCATGGGTCGGGGAATCTCGCGTGTTTCGGTGCCGTGTCGCAAGGAAAGGACGGTGGTCTTCACGCGGGCGCCCGCCACAATGGGCCTCCACTTTTGCCTGGAGGACTCATGTTGCACCGCAGTCACGGTGTCGTGGCCTTGCTGCTCATCGCCGCGTGCACCGATCGGGGTATCACTCCACCATCCCCCCCGTCGTCCACCGCGAGCGGATCATCGCTGGCCGCCATCTCCGCAAACAGCAAACGGCCGGAGGCACTGGCGCGAATGGTCGCGACGGCGCTCAAGAACGCCGCGTTTCGCGCGTATCTCAAGGCTCAGCTCGACGCGTCGCCGTATCGCGAGCACAAGCTGCAGTTCCAGACGTTCCTGGCGGCGAACACGGAGCGCGGGCTGCGGGAGGTCGCGGCCGAAAATCAGATGAGTAAGGAGGCGCTCACCGATCAGGCACGATCAGCGATCGCGCTCGAGATCTATTTCCCCGTTCCCGCACACCGGGCGGCCTGGACCGGTGATGAGCATTTGCTGGTTGCAACCGCGCTGACCGACGACGACCCACCGGTCGCGTTCGATACCGATGGGCGGCGACAGCTCCTGGATCCGAAGACGCCTCCTGCGATCCCGGTCCTCGCGCTGGTACCGGTCGAGACCGATTTCTCGGTACGGCCGGCGCGGATGCAGTGCCTCGATTGCGGCGGCACCGGCGGCGGTGATCCCCAGATGCCGCCACCGCCACCCGCGCCTCCCCCGCCTCCGCCGCCCGGTCTATACATGACCAAAAGCCATTTCGTACAAGACTTTGAAGGCTGGTTGAAGGGGTCCCCCGAATTTGAAGTACACATTCTGGGCCAGAAGGGACAAACCGATTCCCTGCTCGATTACCAATGTGCCGGCGAGCACGCCGGTGGACCGTACACCTTCGACCAGAACGATCTCGACTGGTCCGGGAATGTCTTGCTGTTTTCGAAGACGCAGCTGGACCAGTACAATGCCGCTCATCCGGGTCAGAGCATTCGTGTCTTTGTCGTCGAAGACGATGACACAGCATGTCAGATCAAAACGGATCCGAGTCGATTTCAGAAGCTCATTTTCCAAGTCGATAGCGCTTACAGTCGCTTCACCTCAGGAAACGATTCTAGCACCGTGATCAGGAAATACTTCGGCTACGCGAAATCCGCTTACAACATCTGGCAGGCTTTGGCCGCTCTGATAAAGAGCAACGACGACTTGGTCGGAAATGGTGTGAAAGACGACATCGTCGGCGCGTTCTACCCGGGCTACAACTGGTTTGTGAAGGGTGAAGGCAACATCACCAACGGCTGGATCAATCTCGTGATGTATTGAAAGGAAGACGTGTGCGCGTTCAACTCTCGACACTGATGTTGCTCTTGGGTGGCGTTTGCCCAGCGGCTGCGCAGTGGCATATAGGAATGGAGTTCGCGGTGAACACGTACCGCGGCACAGCGCGCGACACGTCGGGTACTCATGTAACTCCGAACGGCGGACCGGGTGGAGGCCCTTCGATAGGGCTCCTGGTAAACCAAAATTGGCACCGGATAGGGGCCACACTACGAATCTCCTACGCCACTCCTGGGTTCGCTGTCACAGGCAGCGACCTGCGCGTTATCGATAAGACGACCGGAACGTTAGTCGAAGCGGCTTCATTAGTGAGCACCCGGGTCGGAGGGATCGGGCCGAGCGGAGCGGTGAGGATTGAGCTGGGGCCCGCCCTCCACCTGTGGAACTTCTCCGGCGAATACCGCACCCGCCTTGGCG
>DASZNX010000004.1:0-5487 GCA_035551075.1 Gemmatimonadales bacterium
CCAATTCGTCGCGGTGATCGGACCAAATGGGAGTGGCAAAACGACGCTCGTGCGTCTCGCACTTGGCGCCTTGAGGCCGCTGGAGGGACGCGGATTGATCGATGGACGCGCGGCGGGTGAATGGTCCCGGCGTGACCTCGCGCGTCTGGTCGGTGTCGTCCCGCAGCGTGAGGACAATCTGTTTCCGCAGCGCGTGCGCGAAACAGTGCTGCTCGGCCGTTATCCGCACCTCTCGGTGTGGGGGCGCGAGCGTGCCGAGGATCACGCGGCTGTTGATCGGGCGCTGGCGGCTTGCGACATCCAGCATCTCGCTGACCGATGGGTGTGGACACTGTCGGGCGGTGAGTATCAGCGCGTCCGGATCGCGCGCGCGCTCGCGCAGGAGCCGCGGTTCCTCGTGCTCGACGAGCCGGGTGTGTCTCTCGATCTCAAACACGAGATGGGCCTGTTCGAGCTGGTCCGCGGTCTGGTCGACACGAGTGGCCTGGGCCTGCTCATGATCACGCACGATCTCAATCTCGCGGCGCGATTTGCCGATTCGCTGCTGTTGCTGAGTGAAGGCCGTGCGGTCGCCTCAGGCGCTCCGGCGAACGTGCTCACGCGCGACGTCATCGAGCGCGTGTTCGCGTGGCCAGTTGCGCTGCAGACAGTGGAAGGACGTCCAAACCTGGTTCCCCTCAGGCAATCGAAGGAATCCCGCGCATGAATTTCGTACTGCTCACGCTCGCTCTCGTGCAGCAACCACAGGATACGGTCGTCCTGAATCCGATCGTCGTCACTGCCACGCGCGTGCCAATGGCCTCCGACGCGCTGCCGTCCGCCGTGACGGTGCTGCGTGGTAGCGACCTCGTGCGCGACGGGATCCGTACCGTCGGGGATGCGCTCCAATTGGTGCCGGGCGCGTCGATCGTCGAAACCGGCAGCTACGGCGGACAGACGTCGCTGTTCATGCGCGGTGGGGAAAGCGATTACGTGAAAGTGCTGCTCGACGGGGTGCCGCTCAATCAGGCCGGTGGCGGGATCGACCTGGCCAATCTTACGACCGACAATGTGGACCGCATCGAGATTCTGCGCGGCCCTGCCAGCGTATTGTACGGCTCGGACGCGATGACCGGCGTCGTGCAGATCTTTACCAAAGCGGGCGCGGCAAGCCGGACGCGCCTGGGTGCCGAGCTGCGCGCCGGGACGTACGGTTCGACCGATGCGGCGTTCGATGCCGGCGGCGGGTCGAACACGGTGACCTATTCTGCCCGCGTCTCGCGCTTTTTTTCGGACGGGCTTTATTCCTACAACAACCAGTACCGGAACAGCGTCATTAGCGCCGGCCTGAAGTACACACCCGATCCCAAATCGGACGTGCACCTCGCCTATCGGTACGGGGATGACATCCATCACATCCCGACGGATGCCACGGGCGCGCCGGTGGATTCGAATCAGCGCGCCGCGGAGCGTGGGCCACAGCTCAGCGTCAATGGAGGTCACGTTTTCGGCGAGCATCTCGAGGCGCGAGTGCTCGGTGCAGTGCGCGAAGCCCGCATGTACTTCAACGATGAACCCGATTCGCCCGGCGAGGATGGCACGTTCTGGAGTCGGGATTACGTGCGCCGTGCCGGCGCGACATCGCTCCTGACGTGGCGACAAACCGGCATCACCCTGACAGGCGGAATCGAATACGAGGACGAGCGACAGCGCGGCACGAGCGAATTCAGCGCCTCATACGGGACGTTCCCTGATTCGATCCAGGTCCAACGACACAACACCGGCTATTTCACGCAGGCCGTAATGACACGGGGCCGGTCGACCATCACAGCAGGCGCGCGACTCGACGACAATTCGCAGTTCGGTACGCATGCGACGTATCGTGCGGGCCTGGTGTATCGGTTGCTCGAGCACACACGCGCGCGTGTTTCGGCGGGCACCGGGTTCAAGGAGCCGACGTTCTACGAGAACTTTGCCCACGGCTTTGTGCTGGGAAATCCCGCTCTCGATCCCGAGCGGTCTCGTTCCTGGGAAACCGGAGTCGAGCAGGGTTTTGCGGCGAATCGCGGTTCAATCACGATCACCTACTTCAACCAGCAGTTCCGCGACCTCGTCGAGTACAATCCCGCACCGCCGGCGGGACA
Source organism: Gemmatimonadales bacterium (assembly GCA_035551075.1). Lineage (GTDB taxonomy): Bacteria > Gemmatimonadota > Gemmatimonadetes > Gemmatimonadales > GWC2-71-9 > 20CM-2-65-7. The sequence goes on from DASZNX010000004.1 coordinate 2,124, forward strand.
ACCCAACTACTTCAACGTGGGCGGCGCTATCGCGGACGGGGTCGAGACGATGGTGGCGACAACCCTGTCGCGCTCGATCGGCTTCTCGTTGCGATACACCTATCTCCATACGCGCGTCGAACAATCGGGCTCCAACGACCCGGATGGTCTGTTTGTGCCCGGGAAATCGCTCATCCGCCGGCCGGAACAGCAGTTCACTCCCGAGTTGACTGCCACTCCAGGACGCGTCCACGCGACGCTGGATGTGAGATGGGTCGGCAGGCGCGATGATCTCGACTTCAACAGAGCGGTGGGTCAACGCCGGGTTATACTCGATCCTTACACACGTCTCGATGTCGCCGCGGATTATGACCTCGGCGCGTTGCTCGTATCGGCTCGCCTCGAAAACCTGTTCAACGATCAATCCCAGGAGATTGCAGGGTTTCGCCCACGCGGCCGGACGATCATGGTGGGGGGGCGGCTCGTGTGGCCTTTTGAATGAGGCTCTGGTTAGCTTCCGGCCTTACGATTCGTTGGAGGATGTCGATGCGCACGTTCGCCGTCACCGCTTTGTTCGTGCTCGTTGCGCGTGCCGCCGTCGCCCAGGCGCCAAGGATCACACCGGCAGGGGATCCATCCGTTCGCAACGACACGATCTACAAGCTCGCCGTGAATCCCGCCGATTATCCCGACGAAGAATACGTCTATTTGCTGGACGACGGCGTGCTGTCGTTCGAGCGCGATGGCCGGAGCAGCCGCACGTACCGGCAAGTGATTCAGATTCTCAATCAGGACGGCGCGGAGGCGTGGGGAGAACAGAGCTTCTCGTACTCGAGCGGGTCGGAGCGTTTGACCATCAACTGGATCCGCGTCGTCAAGCCGAACGGCGAAGTCATCAGCGCGCAGCCGGCGCACGAGCAGGAATCGCTGGCGCCGGTTGCGTTCGACGCACCGGTATACTCGGACCAGAAGGTGCGCCGCGTGACGCTGAGCGGCATCGCGCCCGGCACCCTGGTCGATTGGAGTTACACGGTCGACCGCCTGAAGCCACTGGTGCCGGGCGACTATTACAGTGGCTGGAGCGTGACGACTGGGCGGCTCACGCGGCGCTCTCGCCTGGTGATCGACGTGCCGGCAGCCGTCACGCCGCGTATTCAGGAGCAGAACGTGCATTTCAAGCGCGTCGAAGGGGTGTCTCGCGGACGCCGGGTGTACACGTGGGCGACCAAAGACGTGCAGAAGATCGAGACCGAGCCGTTCGCCGCCTATCCCAATACGCTCTCGGTTCACATCGATGTGGCGGCCCCGATTACCTGGGCGGACGTCGCGCGCTGGTACGCCGGGCTCTCCGCCGGGCGGTACGCGCTGGCCCCCGAAGTCGAGCGGCAGCTCGCCGAGCACGTGAAAGACGCGCGGAGCCTCGAGGACTCGCTGCGTGCCGTCCATCGCTGGGTGTCGCAGGATTTTCGCTACGTCTCGCTCTCGCTCGGCATCGGCGGGTATCTGCCCCGGCTGCCGGCGCAGGTGCTCGAGACACGCTACGGCGACTGCAAGGACAAGGCGACGTTGTTCATCGCGCTCGCGCGCCGGATGGGACTGCAGGCTGATCCCGTGCTGCTGAGCTCGAGCGGCAATGCGGACTCGACGCTGCCGACGATGCAACAGTTCAACCACATGATCGCGGCGGTGGATCGGCCGGCCTCCAGTGGCGGGCGCGTGTACGTCGATCCGACGTCGGACCTCACCCCCTACGGCGAGCTCCCACCTTCCGAGGAGGGTTCGTTCGCGCTGGTCGTTCACGACGACGGCACATTCGAGCAGGTCGTGCTTCCCGAGCGTCCGCCAGCGGCAAACCGCTCTGAAACCACGCTCGTGGGCGAGCTGAGCGCCGACGGTCACTTCTCCGGCCGCTATACCGAGACCAAGAGTGGGTCGCTGCAGTATGCGGTGCGGCGCGCGTACGGGCGGGTGTTCAGTAAGGACGAGCTGAGTCGTCTGACGCAGGCACTCGCCAACGGCGTGTTCGCCGGCGCTTCGGGAGATAGTCTCCAGTTGTTCAACGGGCGCGATCTCCAGGCGCAGCCCCTGGTCAGCTTAGCCGTGCACAACGCTCCGGTCCTTACCGGGACGGGCGCGACGCGCGTGTTCACCCTCCCCAATGCTCTACCGGATTACGCGTCGCTCAGCCTCGTGTCACAACTCGAGCAGCGCAAGCCGCGTCGCTTCCCGATCGACATCGGCGAAGTGATTGGCCCGATCGAAATCGTGTCGGAGCTGCGGGTGACCTTGCCACCTGGATGGACGGCGGACCGGCCGCCCAATGTCACCGAAACGAGTCAATTCGGGAGTTACAGCGCCGAGTACGCGCAGGACGGTCGCGAGCTGCGGGTTACGCGGCGCATGTCGGGTGCGAAAGGCACGGCGCCACCGGACAGCATTGACGCGCTGATTGCCTGGCTGCGCGCCATCTCGAAGGACGATGTAAAGTTCCTCGTGCTCCAGCCGGGGAAATGATCGCGGGTTTCGCGCTCCTGCTGCAGCTTGGCGTACCTCGCTGGGCGACGTTTCACGACATCAGGCTTGGCGGACCGATCGATGCGGTTCTCGCCAACGGTGGGGAATGCCGTCCTGGAGACGCGGCCGGCCAGATGGGTCCCGGCATCAGCGCGGTCATGTTCGCCCAGATGTCGTTTGGCGACGCGTTACCTCATGATCATCAGCCGCGTGACAGTACGGCGATCCGCCGCGCACTCGGCGTGGGAACGATGTGTTGGGCAGCACTCGACAGTGCCGAGCGTGCGATGGTGGCGGCCGTGGACCGGAAAGTCGTCGCAATGGTGGTGTACTTCCTGCGCGATTCGCTTCCACTTCCAGCGGACTCGGTGCGGCACGTGGCATACGCGGCGTGGGGGCGGCCGACGCATCACTCGCCGACACTCGATACGTGGAGCAACACCCGCTATCGCTCGTACTTTCTGCTCCCAGCCGTCCCCGCGCGTGGGTATTCGCCGCCAGCATGGAAGAGGGCGCCGCGACTAATCCTGCTCGACATCGCCGCTTGCACCGCGTTCGACCGCCGCGCACACCGCGCGGGCATCTCCGGCGAAGCGGCCGAGTGCTGATCCGTCGGCGCGATGAAGCGGCGTCGCGATAAGGCGGCGGCGGAGGGACCGCGAATTGTCTCGCTGCTGCCGAGCGCGACAGAGATAGTGTGTGCGCTCGGTCTCGAAGACCGACTCGTCGGCATCTCCCACAGCTGCGACTATCCTGACAACATCGTCGACCGGCCCAGGCTGTCACGGCCCCGTACGGATCTCGATGGCCTCAGCAGCGGACAGATAGACGCGGCGGTGCGTGCCGCGTTCCGGGACTACGGCAGCGTGTA
>DASZNX010000005.1:0-3894 GCA_035551075.1 Gemmatimonadales bacterium
CGCCGGACCACGAGAACGCGTGGGAACGGCTCCCCCAGGGTCACGGCAATCTGCGGATAACTCTTATCGTCGCGCAGCCGGATGTTGAACTTCGGCTGATTCTCCTTGATCAGCGTGTTCTCGAGCAGCAACGCCTGCGCCTCGTTCGGAACGATGATCGTCTCGAGATCGGCGATCTGCTCGCGCAGGAACTCGCGCTCCGTGCTGCCCTGCTCTTCGGCAAAGTACGCGGGAACGCGCGAGCGCAGGTTGGCCGCCTTCCCGACGTATAAAATCTCCCCGGCGGCGTTTTTCCATATGTAAACGCCGGGGCGAGCGGGAAGTGCCGCTAGTTGGCGGGCGAGCCGGTCAGAGATTGCCATGCGCGTATCGCGTCGGGGTGGCGGAACGCCAGAGTGAGCGCCCCGTAAGCCACCCCAAAGATAGCCAGCACGACAATGCCCTGAGGGACGGGTCGCCAGCCGGCGACCAGGGGAGCCGCACCCATGCCGAGCAGCGCCGCGATCAATCCCGCAGCAACTACCAGACCGAGCGCACGCCAATCGGAGCGTTGCAGGATCGCGCCGATGCGTTTATCGAGGTCGTAGAGATGCAGCACCGTGTTGAAGGACTGGCCGATCGATGCACCCAGCGCGATCCCCGCAGGCCCGAAGCGCCGCATGAAGAACCATGAGAGCAGCGCTGAAATGATGAGCGATGTGACCGCGATCTTCACGGGCGTACGCGTATCGCGCAGCGCGTAAAAGCCGGAAGCAAACAGCCGCACGGTCGATGTCCCAAGCAATCCAATCCCGTAGGCCGCCAGCACCCCGCCCACGAGGATCGTGTCATCCGCGGTGAAGCGGCCGGTCTGATAGAGCGCGCCAATGATTTGTGGCCCGAGCGCCGCAAACGCGAAGGCGGATGGAATGACGAAGAACGCGATCCGGCGAAAGGCCACGGCAATGCGCGCACGCAGCTGCGCGTTGGGAGTCTCTCCCACCGCGTCCCGCGACAGCTCGGGCAGAGACACCGCGGCCACGGCTGTGCCGAACAGGCTGATGGGCAATTGTTGGACGATCTGGGCGTACGTCAGGCTCGCGAGTCCGCCTTCACCGGTATATGAGCCCAGGAACGTGTCGACGAGACCGGACAGCTGCGCGACGCCCGCGCCGACAACGAGGGGTAGCCAGGCGACGATGACGTCGCGCACACCCTCCGGCGCGACGCTGACGCGCAGGGGAATGCCGCCGAGCAGTCGCCAGCACGAGGGCAGCTGAATCGCGATTTGGAGCACGCTGCCGGCGACCGTTCCCCAGGCGAGGGCCAGCGACAGCCGATAGAGCTGTTGATTTGGCGGAACACCGCGGCGGGTGAGCCACGTGGCGGCGACGACCATCGCCGCTATGCCCGCGATGTTCCACAACGCGGGCGCGGCATACGGCAGGAAGAACCGGCGATGCGTGTTGAGGACTCCGAGGCACCACGCCGACACGACCATGAGCCCGCTCATCGGGAACAGGATGCGGACCAGAACGGTCGTCAGCTCGCGACGCGGGGCATCGAATCCTTGCGCGACGAGTGCCGTTATGGTGGGCGCGAACGCGATGCCGATGACGGCAAGTATTCCGCTGGCGAGCAGGAGCAACCCCAGAATGGCACCAGCGAGCGCGCGCGACGCCTCCTTGTTCTTCTCGTTGAGCCCGGCGTAGACGGGGATGAATGACGCGGAGAGCGTGCCTTCGCCAAGCAGATTCCGCAGCGCATTGGGAATGCGCAGCGCCGCCCGGAACGCATCGGCCGCGGCGCCGTTGCCGAAGTAGTGCGCAAACACCCGCTCGCGCACATATCCGAGGACGCGGGTGACGAGGATGCCGGCCGCCACGCGCGCCGCGTGACGTCCGCCCCCTCCCCCGGTGCGATCGGTCAAGACGTGGGTTTCTTGCGGCGCGGGTCTTCCAGCAGGCGCTGCATGAATTGCAGCTCTTCTCGCATGCCGGACACGGAGCGGTTCAGGTCTTCGATCTCGCTCTCGAGCAGCTCGACCTTGCGCTGCATGTCGCGGAGCTCACGCGGCGAGCCTCCTCCATCGGGCCCGCCCTCCATGCGGCGCGCCACCGACCGGCCGAGGGGCGAATCCACGAGAATCGCCGCCACGGGAATGAGCAGCGCCACGACGAGAATGATTGCCAGCACCCACATGCCCGGATTTTATGAAGTCGCGGCCCAGCGCGCCACCTCACGCTCGATTTCCTCGAGCAGCGATCCGCTGTAGCGCGCCAGAAAGGATGCGACGGTGAGCACGCGTTCCTGCGGCTTGCCGAATGGAGCGAGCGCTGCCCGCGCGCGTGTGAGTTGGCTCACCAGCGTCCCCTGCGCGCGCTTCAAGCTCGCGACGAGCTTCTTCTCGATCTCGTTCGTCCCCGCGAGCGCCGCGTTGCGCGCTGATTCCACGGTCCGTTCCAGGGTGGGATCGACCTGCTGCACCTCGCCGCTGATTCGGGCGAAACGGGACGCGACATCGGCGCGCAAGGCTTCGAGTGATGCCGCGAGATCGGGCGGCAGCTCCGCCTTCGCGAGGCGACTCTCCAGCGCGCCCGGCTGCTCGTTGAAGTCGGCCGGCGTGAGCCCGTGCTTGGTCAATACCTTGTCGACCCGTGCTTCGATGATGACTCCTGACCAGCGAGGCACGTGCGCCTGCGGCGTGACGCCGAGCCTCGCGAAGAGTGGCGCAGATTCCGGCAGGTACTCCATCTCGCCGGGACCGCCGACATAGGCGAGCGTCGGGAACAGCGCCGCCTCGATGACGGGTCTGAGCAAGACATTGGGCGAGAGCCGTTCCGGCGCATCAGTCGCGATCTGCTCGAGCTGCGCTCGCGTAAATCGCTCGCCGCTGCGGCGCGTGACGAACTCCCCACCCTCCTGGCGCAGGCGGTCCCGTCCCAGCCGTCCTTCCACGAGCACCGGCGAGAGCCCGTCCGGCAGTGTCTCCTCCAGCCCGCGCAGCAGCCACGGTGTCGCCGCGCGCTTCGCGGCGCGATCGTGCGCCCGGAAGATCGCGAGCCCCTTCCCACGTGCGGCGAGGAGCCGATTGAGCGCATCGGCTCCCGCGTCCGCAAAGTTCGCCTCGGGCCGATAGCTCGACTCGAGCCACTGGCGCACTTCCGGTTTGCATTCGGAATCGGGGAGCGCGGCATCGAGCGCAGCCAGCGCGGCGCCGAGGTCCCCCCCCCCGCCGAGTGGCTCGCGGAACAGCGGCAGCTGCGGCGCGTCACGCGCGCGCTCGCGCAGCGTGATCTTGACCGGCTCGCCATCGCGACCCAAAACCCAGGCATGATTCGCTTCCGCGAAATCGTGATCGTCGCCGGCAACCCAGAACACCGGCACGACCGGAACGCTGCCAGCGCGCTCGCGTTCGAGCCGATCCGCGAGAGCGATCGCGGACAGCGCCTTGTAGATAGTGTAGAGCGGACCCGTAAAGAGACCCGGCTGCTGTCCCGTCGTGACGACCAGCACTTCCCCACTTGCCAGCCGGTCGCGGCCGGGGCCGGGAAGAACCGACGCGAGGACGTCGGGCGGGATGCGGCGTGGCTTGCCAGCGGGAATTTTGCCCGCCGGCATGGGAATGGGTGTCGAGAGAATGCGCGAGATCATGGACGCGTGGCCATCAGGATGACACGCGGCGCCTGCGGACCGGGCGGCGCGCCATCGTAATTGCCAAACCGCGCGGTTACGTGCAGGCCGGCCTCTCGGAGCAGCGCTCCCAACTCGTCGGGACCGTACAGGCGCACCCGTTCCTGAAACCGGCGGCCCTCATCGCGCAGCTCGATCTCCTTGATCACGAAGCGGCCATCATCGTTGATCCGCCGCGTCACGCGCACATCCTTGCGGCGCTCGCCGTTGCCCGACCGCCGC
>DASZNX010000006.1:0-2877 GCA_035551075.1 Gemmatimonadales bacterium
GGGTTCGAAGACCGCGCTTCCTGCACGACCGTCTTCGCGAACTTGCGATTCACCCTGACGTACTCCTCCCAGTCCGTCGTGCGAAACACCGGGCGCACATGGGCGACGTGGCACAGCGGCCAGAGCCCTTCATTGGCAAAGCCGTAGTAGTAGCCGGTCTCTTCCTCCGCCGATAACCAGACGCGACGCAGCTGGTACGTCGCCTCGTCGGGGGGCGGCGGCAGGGCGACGCGGTCGTGTTCGTCGACCGTTTCGCGATCGGCGCTGCCTGATCCGTGCGCGATCCAGATTCCCGAGCAGGCGCGCATGATCGGCTCGAGCGCGGTGACGAGCCCGCTCGCGGGACGCCACACTTCGATTTCCGTGCCGCGCCGCATGTGGATGTACGGCTCGCGATTCGAGACCACGATCACTTCCTGGCCGCGCAGCTCGCGATGCAGGATCTCGCGGAGCGTCTCGGGCGTCCATGCGAGCTGCTCCACGTCGCGCGAGCGGTGATCGGCTTCGAGCGCTTCGATCAGCGCGCGCAGGTCTTTGGCGATCGGCTGAAATTCGGGCGGCGGGCCGGATCCTTTGGATCGGGCCGGCATGAGGACGCGCTCCCCCCGCAGCAGCGCGCGCATCCCGGCGACCCAGCCGCGCCACGACAGCTGCGCAATCACGACGGTGATGAGCGCGACCGTCAGTCCCAGTCCCACGAAGAACAGAAAGAGGTATTCGCGCGTCTCGCGACTGCGTCGCGCGATGAAGCTCATGTCGTGCACCAGGATGAGCTCTCCCAGCGCCGCGCCGATGGATGGCGCCGCCCCCGCCGGCGGCTGCTCGGCGACGACCAGTGGGCGGACCGACACCAGTACCGGCCCCTGCGCGGTTTGGCGCAGCTCGCTCTTCGCCGGCTCCCTCGGATCGAGCTCGCCGCAGGTGACGTCTTTCGGGAAGGTTGGCGTCGCGAGGAGCTGGCCGTCGTCCGCGGGACAGAACGCCACGGCGTAAAGCCGCTCATCCTGCGTCAACCGCGTGAAGAACTGGAGGACGCGGCGTTTGTTGCCCGACTGAATGAGTCCCTGGAGAGGCTCCTCAATCGTGTTGGCGATCAGATTGGCGCGGATGTCGAGATCGCGGCTGAACCAGCTGAGCATCAGCCGGTCGACCAGTGGGACGGCCGCGTAGGCGAAGATACCGAGGGCCAGGAACAAAGGAACGACGAAACGCAACGAGAGACGCATCGATTCTACATACCCAAGCCTCGCAATCAGTTCCGCTCTGCGGTCGAGTCAAGAATCGTGTTTTCCAACATTTGGGTCCAGCACCTCACGGGCTTAAGCCAAGGCATGGGAGCATACTACTAAAGGGTTGTCAGCAGAGGACTACCCGGACCTGGGGAGTCTCCGCTTGACGCTTACTTGAGATCCCTGCACTACTATCGCCGCGCCAGAGTCAGAACATCGGCCGGCGATGATTCGCGTCCTCCGCAACGCCTCCGTGCAGACGCTACGAAGCGACGTTCGCTGACCGGGAAACTCCTTCACCTAAAGGAGGACCCACCATGCTCCCGCGATTTTCCCGCTTTCTCACCCTCGGCACGGCGGCGACGCTCACCCTGTGGGCGTGCACGCGCGAGACCCCGGTGCAACCGCCACGCGCGAATGTCATCGCACAGGGTCCGGGCGGTACGCCGTCCAACGATTTTCGCGACAGCGCGCGATTCATCGCATCGCTGCCGTACCTCGACACCACGGACGTGACGAACGCCACGATCGAAGCCGGGGAGCCGAGCTCGATCTGCCACGACACCGTTGGGCTGCCGACACGCACGGTGTGGTACTACTACCAGTCGGGTGTTCCGGGCACGGCGCAGCTGACCGCGTTTCTCCAGGGCCCGGCCCCCGGCGTGCTCTCGGTCTACGTCGCCAGTGGCGACAGTTTGATCCCGTCGGGATGCGACGCGAACAACTTCGGACTCGTCAGGTTCAACGCCGATTCGGGCGAGGCGTTCTTCTTCCAGGTATCGGATTCGGCGGGCGCGACCGGCCCGACCGTCTTCCGCCTCCAACAGGACACGGTCATCTCGCCGCCGCCACCACCCCCGCCGCCTCCAGCGGGCAATGACAACTTCGCCGATGCGCGGGCTGACACGGTGGTGCCCTACAGCGATACCGCGGACTTCACGAATGCCACGCGCGAGCCGGGCGAGCCGACCGGCTGCTATTTCCAGTCGAGAACGCTCTGGTATGCGTTCAGGTCGTCGACCACGCGTCCGGTGTTCATCGGCGTCCAGTCCGGCTTCTTCCATGGCATCAACGTCTTTACCGGCTCCTCATTGGGCAATTTGCAGTTCACTACATGCGGGGCTGGCTCGTTTTCATTCACGGCGGTGGCCGGGGTGACGTACTACATCCAGGTAAACGGGGATTTCTCCGACCGGGCGATCTTCTTCATCAACCCGCCGCCGCCCCCGCAGGCGAATTTCTACAACTATCCGTCCGATCCTTCGACCTACGACGTCGTGCAATTCTACGACGGTTCATATGACCCCGGTGGGATCGGCATCCAGACGTGGCAGTGGAGTTTCGGCGACGGCGCAACGGCCACGGGGTCCGCCCCCACACATCGGTACGCCGCCGATGGCGATTATCAGGTGCATCTCACCGTCACGACGTACGATGGACGCAGCGGCTCGATCGCCCGCGTGATTCCGGTTCGCACGCACGACGTCGCCATCACCAAACTGACAGTCCCAAACGCCGCGAGCTCAGGACAGACGCGAAGTATCAGCGTCGGGGTGGTGAGCAACCGTTATCCTGAGATCGTCACCGTTTCCTTGTATAAGAGCGTGCCGGGTGGGTATCAGCAGATCGGTGCACTGCAACAGTCGGT
>DASZNX010000007.1:0-1805 GCA_035551075.1 Gemmatimonadales bacterium
CCTCGATGTCGGCTTATCACATCCTGGGGCTGGAGAAGGTCCCAAGGGTCCGGCTGTTCGCCGGTTAAAGTGGTACATGAGCTGGGTTCAGAACGTCGTGAGACAGTTCGGTCTGTATCCGTCGTGGGCGTTGGACGATTGCGGGGGGCGGACTCTAGTACGAGAGGACCGAGTCGGACGGCCCGCTCGTGTCCCGGTTGCACTGCCCAGTGCAGCGCCGGGTAGCGATGGCCGGCTGTGATAACCGCTGAATGCATCTAAGTGGGAAGCACGCCCCAAGATGAATCGTCCCAGTCCCGTTTGGGACTCTGAAGGGCCGGGGGAGACGACCCCGTCGATAGGCCGCCCGTGGACGTGGTGCAAACCACTCCGAGCGTAGCGGTCCTAATCGCCCGTGCGGCTTGACTACTCGAATGGAATCAACTCGCAGAGCACGCAAAGATGAGTGCACCGCGTTAGGCGGCACACTCACATCTACCTTGTCCTTCATTTTTTTCACATACGAAACTGCTGGCGGTCAGAGCGTAGGGGCCACACCCGTTCCCATTCCGAACACGGTCGTTAAGCCCTACAGCGCCGATGGTACTCCGCTCGAGAGAGCGCGGGAGAGTAGGCCACCGCCGGCTTCTCCTTGGACAACGCCCCCGTACCTCGTGCGGGGGCGTTGTCATTTCTATCGCGACAGCTGGCGCACGGCGTCATGGCCGCGACGTATGAATCTTGCGACTCGTAGCTGCCGTGCGTGCGACTCTCGCCATCGGCGCCGGGATCGTAACGGGCGCGCTCCTCGTACGAGAAAGACACCGCCGCGCGGCTGCGGAACGCTTCGCGGCCGCGACGATGGAAGCGCTGCTCAACGCAATCGATGCGAACGACTCACAGACCGGCGCTCACGCCCGCCGCGTTGCGGCATACGCACTCGTCATCGCCGACGCGCTACAACTCGACGAGCACCAGACAAAGGTTGTCGAACGCGTCGCTCTCTTTCATGATATCGGCAAGATTCACGAGGCGCTGTTCGACATCATCCACGAGAATTCCCACCTCACGCCCGCCGAGCGTCGCGCCGTCATCACGCATCCGCAGCGTGGTGCGGACGTGCTCGCGCCACTGCAGCCATTCTATCCTGACCTTGCCCTGGGCGTCATGGCGCACCACGAGCGCTGGGATGGAAGCGGCTACCCGAAAGGTCTCCGTGGATTACGGATACCGCTTTCCGCTCGAATCGTTATGCTCGCCGACACCTTCGACGCGGTCACGCACAATCGCAGGTATCGCGACGGACGCGGCGCCGAAGCAGCCGCCGAGATAATCGCGTCGGGCCGTGGGACGCAGTTCGATCCAGAGCTCGTCGATCTGATGCTTCTACCGCCGGTTCTCGACCGGATCGTCGAGCAGGAACGCATCTTCAGCCGGGTTCCCCGCACTACGTCTCACGAACGACGTCGCGGCGAGCGTGAGTCCGACGTGCCGGATGTCATGTTCCGATGGCGGAGCGAACCTCGCGGGCAGCCCGCTCCGGATCTGACGACCCAAAGATCCCGCTGATCAGAGCGACGCCGCGAGCACCGGCGCGCATGGCATCGATGGCTGTCACCGACGTGATGCCCCCGATGGCGATCGCGGGCATCCCGGCGACGCGCGCCAACCGTTCGAATTCGCTAATCCCGAGTGCGATGCTCGGCCGGCGATCGGTCGCGGGGAATACTGGCCCGAGGGCAACGTAGTCGGCGCCAGCCGCGTGCCGCAGGTCCCCATCGTTCGCGGCTGAGCGGCCAATAATGAATTCCCGTCCTGCAATCCGC
>DASZNX010000008.1:0-3830 GCA_035551075.1 Gemmatimonadales bacterium
ATATCGCCCACCCGCCCAATCGGCATCGAGATCGGTGAACGGCTTGGCCGCAATCGCCTCGTCGAGCGACTTCCCCGCGTCCTTGAGCTTCCGCACCCGGTCCGCCGCCGTTGCGAGCATGTCGCGATACTTCACGAGATCCGCCCGCGTGGCGAGCGGGCCGTGCCCCGGGACGATCTTGGTGTTCTCATCCGCAAGGTGAAGCAGCTGAGCAGTCGCCTTGATCATGCCAAAGACGCGACCACCGGTGGACCCGTCGATCAACGGATAGCGCCCGTTGAAAAACACGTCGCCCGCGTGGAGCACGTTGGCCCGATCGAACCACACGATCACGTCGGTGTCCGTGTGCGCCGGTGCAACATACGTCAGGCCGAGCCGCTCCCCGTTCGCCTCGAGCTTGTAGCCGTGCGTGAATACGCGCTGCGGCAACGCGTCCGCGGGTGAGGGCGGGAAGTCGAGCTTGAGTATCTCGATGTGCTGCGGCGTGCTCATGCGCTTCTTGGTGTTCTCGTGGGCTACCACCGTCGCACCAGCGGCGTGTAGCGGTGCGTTGTTGTCGGTGTGATCGAAATGCCAGTGCGTGTTGATGACTGTCTTGACTGGCGCGCCCTCCCCGAGGGCTTTGAGCGACTCCTCGAGCTTGGGCCAGGCAGGCGCGACGAACGTGTCCACCATGACCAACCCGTCGGCGCCGCGCAGCACGACGACGTTGCCGCCGGGACCCGAGAGCATCGTGAGGTTGTCGCTGAGCGGTTGCGTCTTGATCGGGATAGCGCCGATCTGCGCGCGAAACGCGGCCAGGGGATCGGGCTGTTGGGCGAAGATCCGCCGGGGGAGAAGCGCGTCGGCCACTGCGCCCGCGCTGAGCGCGGCCATTGTCCTGAGCCAGTCGCGTCGGGTCGAGTTCATGGTGGACGAATATGGCGGCGAGATAAGGCGGCGGCGAGGTGAGGCGGCGGCGAAGAGGCGGCACCGGCAACGGCTAAAAAAACATGGAGGCGGTCTATGCCGCCCCCATGCTCCCTGCCAAACTGCCTGCTTCGCTTACCGTGCAGTCGACTGACTGAAGCTCTGACCCTGCGTTCCGACCTTGTGGAACGTCGAATTCGCGACCTCGTAGCTCTCGACCCGGGGCGTGCCCTCGACCACGCGCTGCAGCTTTTGCAGCACCATTGGATACGCTTCGCGGCTGTACGCCTCGGCATTCTGCTGGTTGTCCCACAAACTGATGGCGACCGCTTGATCCCTCTCGGTCGCAACGAATGTGAGCTCGTCCTTGAAGCCAGTCTGCTTGCGCAGAATCGGTAGGATGTCGGACTCGAGCGTGCGGGCGAATTCGTCGGCCTTGTCGGCTTTCAGGTGCAGGGTCACGTTGCGAGCAAACATGGCGGTCCTCCTTATGCGTATTGGCAATGTCCGGTCATGGATACAACGACTGAGGAGAACATTGGCCCTTTGCACCAATCGGACCATCATTATTTCTGACTAAACACTCATCCCAGAGAGAATTAATTGCTCCACGAGCAGATCCCTCCTCTAACTCCATAAGCACGACCTCTAACTCCATAAGCACGAGCAGATCTCTCCTGTAAACTCCATAAGCAGGTCCCTCGCTCGCGCTGCGCGCTCGCTCGGGATGACAATGCTAGCTCGCTTGTACGACATAAAGGGGAAAGATTGGAGGCATGCCCAGACTACTCTTTCTCTTCATCGTCGCGCTCCCCACTTTCCTCAGCGCGCAGCGGCGCGATACGCTGCTCTCGGCTCTCCGTTTGTCAGCCCAAGCGGGTTTCGCACCGCTCGTGCCTGCGGCGCCCATCCATCCAGTGCTGCTCAAGCCCGATCGCGTATTCGATGCGAAGGACGAAGCGATGCACGCAGGCTGGGTTGTGCTCGTGCAAGGTGACTCGATCGCCGCCGTCGGCCCCGCCGCCGGCGTGCGCGTGCCACAGGACGTCGAGACGATCGATCTTCCCGGGACGACGCTGCTGCCAGGTCTGATCGATGCGCATTCGCACGTCTTTCTGCACCCCTACAACGAGACACTGTGGAACGACCAGGTGCTGAAGGAACCGCTGGGCTATCGCCTCGCGGAAGCCGTGCTGCACGCGCGCAATACGCTCATGCAGGGCTTTACCACGCTCCGCGACCTCGGCACCGAAGGCGCCGGTTTCGAGGATGTCTCGCTCAAGCGCGCTATTAATGAAGGGCTGATCCCGGGACCGCGGCTCGAGGTGTCGACTCGCGCCATCGTGGCGACGTCGTCCTACGGTCCGGGCCCTCGCGGCTTCAGGCCCGATCTCGATCTCCCGCAGGGTGGACAGCCGGTGAGCGGCGTACCGGAGGTGCTGGCCGCAGTGCGCGAGCAGGCGGGGCGCGGCGCCGACTGGATCAAGGTGTACGCCGACTACGGCCGCGGCCCGCGTGGTGAGGCTGAGCCCACGTTCAATCAGGAAGAGCTGAACGCGCTAGTGGCAGAAGCGCATTCGTCGGGCCGGCCGGTCGCCGCACACGCGACGACGCCCGAGGGGATGCGGCGCGCCATCCTCGCGGGTGTGAACACGATCGAGCACGGCTTCGGCGGCACGGACTCGGTGTTTCGCCTGATGGCCGAGCACAAGGTCGCCTATCTGCCGACACTCACTGCCCAGGAGGCGTACGCCGAGTATTTCGATCATTACACGCGCGGCGGTGCGCCGACCACCGGCATGCAGCAGGCTGCGCAGGCTTTCAAGCTCGCGCTGAAGAACGGGGTGACGATCGGCTGCGGGTCGGATGTCGGCGTGTTCACCCACGGCACGAATGCGCGCGAGCTCGAGTGGTTGGTCAAGGACGGCATGCGGCCCGCGCAGGCGCTGCTCGCCGCGACCGCAGTGGACGCCAAGATTCTCGGCATGGAGAACGAGATCGGGCGGATCGTTCCCGGACTCAAGGCTGACATCGTCGCTGTTACGGGCGATCCCACGCAGGATATCTCTGCGGTGGAGAAGGTGCGGTTCGTGATGAAAAACGGAGTGATTTATCGCAAACCGTAACTCTCTCTTTTTTTTCTTTAAAAGAGCAAGCGAGGCTGTCATCCCGAGCGGAGCGCGCGAAGCGAGGGATCTGCTTTCCTATGGTTCTGAACGAAGTCCTTGTTCTGAACGAATGGTTCTGAACGAAGTCCTAGTTATGGTTCTGAACGAAGTCCTGGTTCTGAACGAAGTCCTAGTTCTGAACGAAGTCCCAAAGCAGGTCCCTCGCGCCTTGGCGCTGCGCGCCAGCGGCGCTCGGGATGACGACCGCGCGCGCCTTTTGAAGAAAGAAAAAGAGAGATATGATTAGCTCGCCTGCCGTCGCAACCTTCACCTCGAGACTGCTCCATGATTTCTCAGACGCCCACACGTCGGTTTGCCGTCCTCGCACTCCTGCTTGCATTTACGTTCCCCCTCTCCAGCCGGAGAGGGAGCCAGGCAGTGAGGACGGGCCGCGTTCCCCCCGCACTCCTCGCGGGCCTCTCCTGGCGCAACATCGGGCCCTTCCGCGCAGGACGCGTGTCCGCCGTGTCGGGCGCGATCGGCCAACCTGGCGTGTTCTACGCCGGCTTCCCCGTGGGCGGCGTTTGGAAAACGACCAGCGCGGGCGAAACGTGGTTTCCCGTCTTCGATTCCGTCAAAGAGGTCTCCTCCGTCGGTGCCATCGCCGTTGCTCCGTCCAATCCCGACGTCATCTACGTCGGTATGGGCGACCTGATCACGGGTGGCGGCATCAACGAGGGGAACGGCGTCTACAAGTCCACGGATGCCGGCCGCACCTGGCAACACATCGGACTCGACCAGACCAAACAGATC
>DASZNX010000009.1:0-4997 GCA_035551075.1 Gemmatimonadales bacterium
AGTCGGGGCGGGGGGCGGGGGCGCGGGGGCGGACGGCGCGACTAAGAAATGCGGGTTGCCGGGTACGCCGTCAAGCGGTAGCCTAGGGCTCATGACGACACAATCCCCTACTCCGCCGCGCCCTTCCGTCGGGCGCTCGTCCTTCGCGATCGCGATGAAGGACTACACGTTTATCCGTCCCGGCATCGCCGTCACCATCAGCGCCGTCACGCTGGCGCTGGCGCTCGTCATTGGGATCTGGCTGATCCTGTCGCTGCGCGAGGCCGCCGCGACCGTTGCCCACGGCGCCAATACCGTCCAGACGCTGCACAAATACAACGCCGGTTTCGAAGTGTGGCGCCAGATGACCACCGGAACGGAAGCGGGCTACAAACGGCCTGAAGCGATTGCCCAGCGCGACAGCATCGGCCGCCAATTGCGCGTGGAAATGGCGGATCTGGCCAACAGCATGAACGATTCACGCGAGCGGGATCTGGTGCAGAGCGTGCTGCTCGGATTGACGAGCACCAGCACGGCTGGGAGTCGCGAAGCCCAGGAGGCGCGCGAAGCGATGATCGTGCTCCTCGCGAGGCAAGATTCCGCCATGTTCCACGCAGCGCACGCCTCACAGCAGGCGGTGCTCCTCTCGGCGGTGCTGCTCGCGCTCACGATCATCGCGGCCGGTATGTTGATCGTGCCGATGGCGTGGCTGTACGTGCGCTACAAGCGTGGGGCGACGATCGAAGTGAAGGTCTAGATGGCGAACGCCGCGCAACGCGTGCTGCCGCCGACCATCGAGAGCTCGCGGGAGCGCGAGCGGCTGCGCACGGTCGTCTTCCCCGAGCACAGCGATCTCGCCGTTCAGGTCGCGGATCGCATCGTCGATATCATCCAGCGAGAGACGCGCGCGAAGGGCCGGGCCGTCCTCGGCCTGGCAACCGGGAGCACGCCACTTGGCGTCTATGAGGAACTGATCCGCCGGCATCAGGCGGGCGACGTGGATTTCTCCCGCGTCGTCACGTTCAATCTCGACGAGTACTACCCCATGTCGCCCGATAGCCCCCACAGCTATCACCGCTACATGTGGGAGAATTTCTTTGCGCACGTGAACATCAAGAAGGAAAACGTGCACATCCCGGACGGGACGGTGCCCCGGGAGCGGGTGGCGGAGACCTGCGCCGCGTACGAAGCAGCGATTCGCGCCGCCGGCGGCATCGATTTTCAGCTGCTCGGCATCGGCAAGACCGGGCACATCGGATTCAACGAGCCGGGGTCCGATGCGGCATCGCGGACGCACATCGTCACGCTCGATACACTCACGCGCAAGGACGCGGCCGCCGATTTCTTCGGCGTGGACAACGTGCCGCGCGAAGCGATCACGATGGGCGTCGCGACGATTCTCGACGCGAAGGAGATCGCGCTGATGGCGACGGGCGAGCACAAGGCCGCCATCGTCGCGCGCGCGGTCGAGGGCGACATCTCACCGGACGTCGCCGCGACGTTTCTCCAGCGTCACCCGAGCGTCACCGTGTATCTCGATCTGGCGGCAGCTGCGGATCTCACCCGGATCAAGACTCCCTGGGTGCTGGAAGCAGGCGGCGTGGAGTGGACGCCGGCGATGGTCGAGCGCTCCGTGGTCTGGCTCGCCGAGCGGGTCGGCAAGGCGGTGCTCAAGCTGTCGGCGCGCGATTACGCGGAAAACCATCTCAGCCCGCTGCTCGCGCGCGCCGGCTCGGCGGGTCCGATCAATGGCCAGGTGTTCAACCGCCTGCGCGACAAGATCCGCGGGCGCGCGAAGCTGCCCGCGCACGAGCGTGTGCTCGTCTTCTCTCCCCATCCCGACGACGATGTCATCTCGATGGGCGGAATTCTTCGCAAGCTGTGGGAGAATGAAAACCAGATCGTCGTCGCGTACATGACCAGCGGCAATATCGCGGTCTTCGATCACGACGTCACTCGCCACCTCGATTTCGTCGAGCGCGCGGCGGCATCGCTCGGACTCGATCCGGCCGCGGTGCAGCGGGCGCGCGCGACGGTGAGCGCGGGCATCGAGCAGAAGGCGCCGGGCGACGTCGACATCGATGTGGTGCAGGACTTGAAGAAGTTTATTCGCGAATCGGAAGCGATCGCCGCGCTCGCGGCCGTCGGCATTCCGCCGAGCGCCGCGCGGTTCCTCGACTTGCCCTTCTACCAGACGGGCGAGGTGCGGAAACGTCCGCTCTCCGAAGAAGACATCGCGATCGTGCTGCGGTTATTCGAGGAGGTCCGTCCCGATCTGGTATTTGTCGCCGGCGATCTCTCCGATCCGCACGGCACGCATCGCACGTGCAAGGCGGCGGTCGAACAAGCGCTGGCTCGCTACAAGGCGGCCCAGCGACCGGAGGTCTGGCTCTACCGTGGCGCGTGGCAGGAGTGGTCGCTCACCGACGCCGATGTCCTGGTGACCCTTTCGCAAGACGACCTACACGCGAAAATCCTCGCCATCTTCCGCCACCAGTCGCAAAAGGACACGGCGCCCTTCCCCGGCTACGATGAGCGGGAGTTCTGGCAGCGCGTGGAGGCCCGGAATCTCGAGACCGCGGCCCGGGCGGACAGGCTGGGCCTGCCCGAGTACTACGCTATGGAAGCCTATGTAATTCAACGAGTTTAGCCTTCCAGCGTTGCACCGCGGAGCACCCGTTCATTATGTTGGGCGCCGCATTCCCCCTTTACTGGAGGAGGCCCAACAGATGAACGCGTCGACTACCAAAGCCCTCAGCTTGGGGATCGTCGTAGCCCTCTGGGCGGTCATATCGCATTTCGGCAAGCTCCCCTTACAGCTGTGGCCCGTGCTCGTCGGACTCGCCTGCTTTGTCGGCGCCGGCGGCGGGATGATGGGATTGCAGAAGTCGGTTCTCGGATCGGCGTCCGGCGTGGTGTGGGCGCTGCTCTACGTGGCGGTATCGCGTTCGCTCGGCGGCAATGATCTGCTCGATGCGGTCGCGATGGGCGCCGCGATTTTCGGCATGGTCTTCCAGGCCCGGTTTCCGTTGCTGTCGTATACGGCCGGCGCGTTTGTCGGCGCGGCAACGGCGCTCGGTGCTCGCGCAGTCGGGCTCAACGGCGGGATCCGGATCGCCATCGCGTTGGCGATCGGGTGCGTGCTCGGGATCGTGGCCGAGCGCGTCGCCGAGATGATGGGCCGGATGCGGGTGGTGCCGTCGATGTCGTCGGCGCACCGGGGCTAACAGCCCAAAAAAACCAAACCCGGAGCCACGCGCTGCACTCCGGGTTGGTGAGGCCGGGCCAAGTGGCCGTCGACACTTGACCGCGACCTACAGTTTCGAGGGTCAACGTGTCGTCCCGCGTTGACCCTCTTGCTTTTCGAATGTACGCGGGTTCGGGCGAACATGTTTGTCAGAGAACCGTCCAGCCGTGCGTGCCGTGTTGCAGGGTTGTAGAGGATGAGGGATTCTATAGATGATGGGTTTCCTGTCTCGTGTGCCGCGCTTCCGCGTGCGCCGATCCGCGGTGGTCGGGGTGCTGCTGTTGCTCGCGTTCGGTGTGGCGGCGGCGCTCGCCATCCAGGCCTACGGCGTTGCTCGGTATCACCGGGCGCAGGCAGATCGCGTGCTGCGCGACTACGCCAGGCTCGCCGCCGCGCGCGTTGCGCAACGCAGCGCGCAAGAGATTTACTACGCGGTCATTCCACCCCTCAAGGCGATCCAGCACGCGCACGATGTCTCGCCGACCAGGCTTCCCGCTCCGGGCGAGCTTCACGTCGATGCGATGGAGCACGAATTCTCACTCGCGCCCTACATCCGCTTCACATTCCAGATGGATTTGAAGGATGGACGGCTGGAAACGGCAGGCGAGCTGCTGCCGGACGCTGTCCGTTCCTGGATCATCGACACGTTGCCCGTGCACACCCGCACCGTCTATGACACGTCATGGCATATGGGCACGGTGCTGGGTCAGCCCGGCGGCGAGCGGCGCTATGTCGCATACACGGTGTTGCGCGACTCCAAGGGCATCCTGCGCACGGCCCTCGGATTCGAAGCGAAGCCGGAGGCGCTGCGGCCGCTCGTGATCCAGGCGACAGAAAAATTCCCGCTGCTCCCCCGCCCGCTCACCGGCGGGGTCCAGTACGACTCGATGGGATCGATCATCATCACCGATCGCTATGGCGTGGAGATCTATCGCTCCGCCGTTCAATACGCCTCGCCATTCACGGCGCGTGACACTGTGGGCACGGACATGGGGGACCTTTTCGCCCAGGCGACGCTGCGCGAGTCGGTCGCCGACCTGTTGATCATCGGCGGTCTTCCCAAGTCTCGCTTACCGCTGATTCTCGGCCTGCTCGGCCTGACGGCCGCGCTCATTGGGACGGCGCTCTTTCAGCTGCGCCGTGAATCCCAGCTCGCTCGACTGCGCACCGATTTTATATCCGGCGTCTCGCACGAGCTGCGGACGCCGCTCGCGCAGATCCGCATGTTCTCCGAAACGCTGGTGCTGGGTCGCGTGCGGACCGACGAAGAACGCCTGCGCTCGCTCGCGATCATCGATCAGGAGGCGCGCCGGCTGACGCATCTCGTCGAGAACCTGCTCCATTTCTCGCGCTCCGAGCGTCAGGCCGCGCATATCGCGCCGGAGCCCACGGCGCTGGCCCCGCTGGTCCGGGAAGTCCTGGATGGCTTCACGCCGCTGGCTGCCGCGCGAGGCGCGAAGCTCTCGGCCATGATCCCTGAGGATCTCGTCGTTCCGGCCGACCCTGGAGCGGTACGCCAGATGCTGCTGAACCTGCTCGACAACGCAGTGAAATACGGACCCGCCGGCCAGGAAGTCCGCATCGGTGCGCTGCGCGACAACGGCGCGGCGCGGTTGTGGGTGGATGACGGCGGCCCCGGCATTCCACGCGCGGACCGCGAGCGGGTGTGGGACCGCTTCTGGCGGCTCGAGCGCGATCGCGGCTCGGCGGTCGCCGGTAGCGGGATCGGGCTCGCGGTGGTGCGTGAGCTCGCGGTGCTGCACCATGGCCG
>DASZNX010000010.1:0-1977 GCA_035551075.1 Gemmatimonadales bacterium
CTGGTCGGCGGTGAGCTCGAAACGTTGCGTGAAGAACGCGGCGCATGCCTCCAGCGCCAGCTTCGAAGCGTTGAACACACCAATGTTCAGTGCGAACCCGTGCGGCATCCCCATCCAGACGTCGAGCTTCGCATCGACACCTGCGGCGACAGCGCGCTCCACATAGCGCCGTGAGTCATCGAGCAATACTTCGGCGTCACCCACATGGACCCTGACGGGCGGAAGCCCGTTCAGACCCGCGTGAAGCGGAGACGCCGATGGATGCTTCGGAGAGGCCGCACCCACGTAGTTGCGGGTGAGCTCCACCGCCTCGGCCTGCGTGAAGTAGAACTCCGCGTCCGCGCGCGTAGCGTAGCTCTGTCCGGCCAGCGTGAGGTTGTTCGCGGCCCGCGATGCCGTTGAATACGCCCTTTCCGGGGGCGACAGCAGATTTCAGCGCCGCCGCGGTCGCCGCATCGGCTTCATCGAGCTGATGCGTGACGAGCCAGTCGCTCACGGATGAACCTACGAGCCGAATCCAAGATCGAGACGTACCGACTCCATGACCCAGAACGTCGGATTCGCCGTATACACGTCTACTGCAGCGAGCACGCCCGTGTACTTCGCGATGACCGGGTCGGCTGCACGGTCGGTGACTTCATCGAGGTAGGCTTTCACGCCGGCCCACGCGTTACTTCCGTACGCGGTCGGGGAGGGATCGATCGCGGTCGCGACGGTGCACCACGTGTTGGCGGAATAAGGACGAGAATAGCCCCTCCATCCGGATGGCTGGTTCCGAACGAGGGGCTACTCGACTCCCGCTGTGGGTTTCGCTTCGGCGGCACGGCCGTCCTGGCCGATCCATACCGTCTGAATGTTGACGAATTCGCGGATGCCGAATTCGGACAGCTCGCGCCCGTAGCCGCTGCGTTTCACTCCACCGAATGGCAGGCGCGGATCCGAGGCCACCATGCCGTTGACGAACACCGAGCCGGCCTCGATCCGCGAGGCGAGTGCAGGCACACGGCTCACGTCGCGCGTCCACAGGTTGGCGCCGAGGCCGAAGGCCGTGGCGTTGGCGAGGGCGATCGCCTCGTCTGCTTCGCGGGCGCGCACGAGCGCCGCGACCGGCCCGAACAACTCCTCGCGTAGCGCTGGCATGTCGAGCGTCACGTCCACGAGCAGCGTTGGCGGATAGAAGTAGCCGCGCCCACGCAGGGGCTCGCCACCCAGCACGATGCGCGCCCCCCGCGCGACCGATTCATGCACCTGCCGGTTCAGTTCGTCACGCAAATCGCCGCGCGCGAGCGGACCGACGTCCACAGTGCGATCGGTCGGGTCGCCCACCTTGAGCTTCTTGATTCCCGCAGTAACGAGCCGCTCGAATTCATCGGCCACTGCTTCTACCGCGATGAAGCGCTTGGCGGCGATGCACGACTGGCCGTTGTTCTGGAAGCGGCTCTTGACCGCCATCTCCGCAGCGCCGTTGAGATCGGCGTCCGCAAGCACGATGAACGGATCGGAGCCGCCCAGCTCGAGCACCGTCTTCTTTAGCGCGCGCCCGGCCGCTGCCGCCACCTTTTCGCCGGTGCGGTCGCTCCCGGTGAGCGTCACCGCTCGGACGCGGGGATCATCGATCAGTGACTCGACCGCGCCGCCCGGAACGAGCAGCGTGCGAAACGCGCCGCGCGGCAGCCCGGCGTCACGGAGGACTTCCTCGATGGCGAGCGCGCATTGCGGCACGTTGGACGCGTGTTTCAGCACAGCACTGTTGCCGGCCATCAACGCTGGCGCGGCAAATCGGAAGACCTGCCAGAAGGGGAAATTCCACGGCATCACCGCCAATACGACGCCGAGCGGCTCGAATGCGGCGTAACTCGTCTGCGCGTTGGTGCGCACGGGCTCGTGCGCGAGAAAGCGTTCGGCATTGTCGGCGAAGTACTCGCATACCCACGCGCACTTCTCGGCTTCCGCCTCGGCAGCGGTAATCGGTTTGCC
>DASZNX010000011.1:0-2383 GCA_035551075.1 Gemmatimonadales bacterium
CCCAGCAAGAGCAGGCTGAGCGCGGTGGGGAGCGAGACGGGAATCGTGCTGCTGCCGTAGAGCAGTGGCGCCCCGTAGGCGTATCCGAGCGCCACCGTGCCGCCGATGATTGCCGCGACCGTGGCGAGCGGACCTGCGTAACTCCGGCGTGCTCCCGCGGCGGCGATGGATGGAGCCAGCAGCAGCAGCGCCGCAGCTGTCACGGTCGACATCACGCCCAGCGGCACCGGGCCGAATTGACCCGACGCTCCTCCCAGCGCGCGATCGAGGATCGATGGCGTGATGACATTCACGATCGCCATTGTGGCGACTATCCACGTGGCGACCGTGCCGCTGATTCGCAGGACGATCCAGCGAGCCGGCAAGCCGCGAGTCGCGAGCGCGAAACTGAGCGCGAGGAAGGCGAGCGCCGTCGTCGGCGCCATCGGGATAAACGAGGGGGAGGGTCTGACGAATGCCGGCCAACCGGCCGACCAGCCGACGAGCGTGATGATGCTATTGACAGCGACCGCGGCCGCGAGCAGCAGCGCGGCACGGTCGCGAATGCTTGAGGCGGACGCGGAGCTCATAGCGCCATGTTAAAGATTCTCAGGCTCGAGCGAGGTCACGTGCGATCGTAGCCCCCGTCAGGACGGAGCCGCCAGGCTCCAGTCATCACCATCTCCTGCGTCAACAGCATGTCGAGCATGGAACGGGCGGCGGGATCGAAGACTGGGCACATCACTTCGACACGGCGCCGCAGGTTGCGTGGCCGCCAGTCGGCGGAGCCCATGTAATACTCGTCATCTCCCCCGTTGGCGAAGTGATAAATCCGGGCGTGCTCGAGAAACCGGCCCAGGATACTCACCACGCGAATCCGTTCCGAGATGCCCGGGATGCCCGGGCGGAGAGTACAAATACCCCGAACCACCAAATCGATCGCCACGCCGTCCTGCGACGCTTTATATAACGCCTGAATAACAGTCGAATCGGACAGCGCGTTCAGCTTGGCGCGAATACGGCCCGGTCGTCCTGCACGCGCATGCGAGGCCTCCCGATCGATCAGCGCGAGAAGGCGATCCAACAAGTCCGTCGGTGCGACGAGCAGATGCCTGAGTCGAACCTGAGGTGCTTGCGTCGAACCCGTCAGCTCATTGAACAACGTGTGCACATCGGACGTGATGCCAGGATGCGCGGTAAACAGGCCGAGATCGGTATACGTACGCGCCGTCGCGGGATTGTAGTTGCCTGTACCGATATGCGCGTACCGCTGGACCCGGCCCTCTTTGCGCCGCACCACCAACGCGATCTTCGCGTGGGTTTTGAGGCTGACAAGACCCGTGACAACATGGATGCCATCGCGCTCGAGACTGCGCGCCCACGTGATGTTGCGGGCCTCCTCGAACCGGGCCTTGAGCTCTACGACGACCGACACGTCCTTGCCTGCCGTTGCCGCGCGACGCAGGGCTTCGGCGATCGGAGAGGAGGCACCCAACCGATACAGGGTGAGCTTGATCCCTTGAACATCGGGATCGTTGGCTGCTTCGCTGATGAATCGCTCGACGCTCGACTCAAACGAGTCGCGCGGGTGGTACACCAGCTTGTCACGTGCATCGAGCTGGTCGGCGATCGGCCGGTCGCCGGCAAAGACGTCCGCCGGTGTGAACGGAGGGTAATCCGGCAGATGCGCCGCCGCGGCAGCGCCCTGTAGCCCGCCGAGGTCAACCGGTCCCTCGACGCTGTAGACGTCCGCCGGACTCAGCGTGCTGTCACGATCACTCTCCTCGAACCGCAGTTCCCGCTGCAGCAGGTCCCGCAGTGCCGGTGGGGTCGAGGCCTCGAGCTCGACACGGAGGACCGGCTGCTGCTGCCGGTGCGCGAGCTCTTCCTCGATCGCCTGCAGGAAGTTGGCGGTCGTCGTTTCGTCGAGCTGCAGGTCGCCGCTGCGCGTGAGGCGAAACACGTGCGCGCCCGCGACGATCCGGCCCGGAAACAGCAGGTCGAGATTCTTGCGCAGCACAGTTTCGATCAGGATCTGTTTGCGGCCGGACGATATGGCGAGGACGCGGGGCAATTCCGGTGAGATGTCGATGACCGCATAGTGCATCGGCGATCCGGCGGCATTACGCATGGCGACCAGGAGCGACAACCGCCGGTCGCCCACCAGGGGAAACGGATGGCCGGGGGCGCGAGTCAGCGCTTTCGGGCTGACGAATGGCAGCACTTCATCGGCGCAACGCGCTCGCAGCTCGGCGCGCTCGTCCTCGCTGAGCTGCTCCCACTGCTGCAGGCCGAGCAACGGCTCGAGAGAATGAAAGGCGCGGTACTGCCGTTCGAGGAGCGGGCGCAATCGGATCGCAATGGCATCGAGCGTCTCCTGCGGCCTGAGGCCACCGCCGTGCGG
>DASZNX010000012.1:0-2437 GCA_035551075.1 Gemmatimonadales bacterium
CGAGCACGCCTGCGGCATCCCGACACTGATGATGGGCAAGACGCTCGAGGACGTCGCGAGCGGCATCGATTGCGAGTACGTGCGGCAGCCGATGGGCGTCTTCGCTGCTGTGACGCCGTTCAACTTCCCCGCGATGGTTCCCTGCTGGTTCTGGCCGTATGCGATCGCCACCGGCAATACGTTCGTGCTGAAGCCGAGCGAGCAGGTCCCGTTTTCGGCGACGCGGATCGTGGAGCTGGCGCACGAGGCGGGCATTCCGGCGGGCGTGCTCAACCTGGTCCATGGCGCCAAAGACGTCGTGAATGCGCTGCTTGCCCACCCCGGCATCGTGGGAATCTCGTTCGTCGGTTCCTCACCGGTGGCGCGCTACATCTACCAGGAGGCAGCTAAGCACGGCAAGCGCGTCCAGGCGCTCGGCGGCGCGAAGAACCACATCATCGTGCTGCCCGACGCCGATATGGATCGGGCCGTCTCGAATATCAGCGAGTCGCTGTTTGGCTGCAGCGGCCAGCGGTGCCTGGCGGGCAGCGTGGTCGTCGCCGCGGGGAAAGCCTATGAGCCATTGCGCGAGAAGCTCCTGAGCGCAGCGAAGGACCTCCGGCTTGGATACGGCTTGGAGCCCGGCGTCACGATGGGTCCGGTGATCTCCGCGCGACACAAGGAGAAGGTGTTGTCGTACGTCGAAGCCGGTCGCAACGAGGGCGCGGCGCTGCTGCTCGATGGCCGGTCGACGAAGGTCGAAAAGCATCCGCGGGGCCACTTCATTGGACCCACCGTGTTCGACGGCGTTCAGCCCGACATGACCATCGGCAAGGAAGAAATCTTTGGCCCGGTCGCGTCGGTCACGCACGTGAGCAATCTGGACGAAGGCATCGAGATGGTGCAACGCTCGGGGTTCGCGAATGCGACCTCGATCTTTACCCAGAGCGGCAAAGCAGCGCGCGAATTTCGCTATCGGATTGGCGTGAGTATGATCGGGGTGAACATCGGCGTCGCGGCGCCCATGGCCTTCTTCCCCTTCGGCGGAACCAAGGGATCGTTCTTCGGCGATCTAAAAGCTCACGGCCAGGACGCGATCGAGTTTTATACGGACAAGAAGGTCGTCATTTCGAGGTGGTGATGAGAAAAGTCGTCGGTGGCCTCATTCAAATGTCGAACCCCATCAATGACCCCAACGCCCCCGTTGCAAAAATCAGCAAGGCGATGGAGGAGAAGCACCTTCCTTATATAGAGGAAGCGGGCAAGCAGGGCGTCCAAATCCTCTGCCTGCAGGAAGTCTTCAACGGGCCGTACTTCTGTCCCAGCCAGGACGCCAAATGGTGCGACATCGCGGAGCCGATTCCGGGACCGACGATCGAGCGCATGCAAAAGCTCGCCAAGAAGCATGAGATGGTGATGATCGTGCCCATCTATGAGCGCGAAATGGCGGGCGTGTACTACAACACCGCAGCGGTGATCGATGCCGACGGTTCCTACATCGGGAAGTACCGCAAGAACCACATCCCGCACACCGCCGGATTCTGGGAGAAGTTCTTCTTCAAGCCCGGGAATCTGGGCTATCCCGTCTTCAAGACGCGCTACGCGACCATCGGCGTCTACATCTGCTACGACCGGCACTTCCCGGAAGGCGCACGGCTCCTCGGCCTGCACGGCGCCGAGATCGTGTTCAATCCGTCGGCGACGGTGAAGGGGCTATCGCAGTACCTCTGGAAACTCGAGCAACCGGCGCACGCGGTGGCCAACGGCTACTTCATGGGCTGCATCAATCGCGTGGGCACCGAAGCGCCCTGGAACGTCGGGCAATTCTACGGCTCGAGTTACTTCGTGGATCCGCGCGGCAACTTCCTGGCCGAGGGCAGCGAAGACAAGGACGAGCTGGTGGTCGCCACCATGAACCTCGACATGATCGAGGACGTGCGGCGCACCTGGCAGTTCTTCCGCGACCGCCGGCCCGAGACTTACGACGACATGGTGCGGCAGCTGCCATGAACGGCCGTGCGTCGTGCGTGAGCCTGCCCCGAGCGAAGCGAGGGGTGCGTGGTGCGTGGTGCGCGGTGCGCGGGACTGACTGATGCTGGTCCTGTTCCGTGGATTGACCTACGCCGCGTTGTTCATCGGAGCATTCCTGGTTCTGGTCCCCAGGCAAGTCCTCACGGCCGTAGGGATCCCACCTGTTCACCACATCGGTGCTGCCCAAGTCATCGGACTGGTGTTCGTCGTGAACGGCCTCGCGCTGGCGATCGCGTGTGTCCTCACCTTCGCCTTCATCGGACGGGGGACCCCTGCTCCCTTCGACCCTCCGCGCGCCCTGGTCATCGCCGGCCCCTATCGCCGGGTTCGCAATCCGATGTACATCGGCGCGGGGACGGCGCTCCTCGGCGCCGCGCTGTTCTACCAGTCGTTCGCGCTCGCCGGATACGCGCTCGTCTTCCTGCTG
>DASZNX010000013.1:0-3313 GCA_035551075.1 Gemmatimonadales bacterium
GGCAGTATCGCGATAGCGCCGCCGCCTCTTGGGTGCCCCCAGTGGATGTATTCGAGGAAGCCGACGCCATTCGCATCGCCGCGGAAATCCCCGGCGTCAAGATTGAAGACATCAAGATCTCGCTCGAAGGTAACCTCCTGACCATTCATGGGACGAAACAGCAGGAAGCCGAGGAGAAAACTGAGCGGGTCCATCGGTATGAGCGGACCTACGGTGCATTCGAGCGGTCGTTTACGCTGCCGTCGTCGGTCGAGCCGGAGAATATCAAGGCCAGCTATGACAATGGCGTGCTGACCGTAACCCTTCCAAAGAGTGAGCGCGCCAAGCCACGCCAGATCGAAGTACAAGTCGGCAACGGCGCTGGTACCGGCAAGTCGAGCCGAAACGTCGAAGTAAAGCAGCATAATAAGTAGAAGACGGCGGGGCCTCGGCGGCGAGGCCCCGACCCAATAGGCGTTGTTGGGGTGGAGGGGACATGCGAACTCCCGGAATGGAGGGACACGGCAGTTCGGTGGTCCGGCCGTATCTCCACAAGCTGGCCGACCTACTCGATCGCGAGCGCGAGAACGTGCTCGCCGAATGGATCCGTCAGGTGCGACGCTTGCCAAGCGCGGCGCATTTGGACACGCCCACACTTCAAGACCATGTGCCGGAGTTCCTCGACGAGCTGGCGCAAGCCCTTCGGGATGCTTCAGATGAAGTGGCTGTGGATAATGTGCTCCAGCAAAGTCCCCCAGCCCACGGCCGACACCGTTTCGAAGTCGGCTTCGACATCGTTGAGGTCGTCGGCGAATACAGTATCCTGCGCGGCGTTATCCAAGATCTCGCCGAAGGGCAGGGGATAACCTTGAGCGGATCTGCGCGTCGGATCGTGAACCGGGTGTTCGACCAGGCGATCGGCATAGCGGTGCAGACATTCGCAACCCAGCAGGCCGTCCATCTTCAACGGCGACGTGATGAGCATGTGGCATTTGTCGCGCACGACCTCCGCACGCCTCTCCAAGCGATCTCGCTGAATGCCGAGACGTTGATGCGCGACCAGCTCGGCCGGAATCCGAGCGCCGACTCGGTTCAGGCGCTGAAAAGTCTGCGGCGCAATAGCCGACGTCTACAGGAGTTGGTTGAGCAGGTGCTCAAAGAGAGCGACGGCGGCACGGAAGCAGGGGTGAAAGTGGAACCGCGCGAGTTTGATCTATGGCCTGTGGTCGAGTCTGTGCTCCACGACCTCCAGCCAGTGGCGGAAGGCGCGCGTACGACGCTGAGGAATGAAGTCCCGGACGAACTCATTGCTTATGGTGATGCGACATTGGTGCGCCGCGTACTGCAAAACTTGATCTCCAATGCGATCAACTTCACGCCTCGCGGCCGTGTCACAATCGGCGCGCGGCGCACCGGAACGGATGAGACGGAAGTCTGGGTTCAGGACACAGGTCCCGGCATTCCCCGCGACCGCCTCGCAACGATCTTCGAGCGCCGCCTACGCGATTCGGCGCAGAGTCCAGTGAACGGATTGGGCCTTCGAGTCGTGAAGTCACTCGTGGAGGCGCAGGGAGGGCGCGTGACGGTTGAAAGCAAGGAAGGGATCGGGTCCACTTTCCGATTCACCTTGCCGGGCAAGGCGATCGCTGATCACAAAGAAGGGGGATCTCGGGTCGGTTTACCCACGAATACTCCTTGAAGCCTGCTGCCTGAACCTCCTTCCTATTCATAGCGTCCAGCGACGGAAAGTCAAAAATCGCCGAGAGCTCCGCCTTCAGAGTCCGGAGCAGGTCCGGCATTCTATGTGTAGTGATCGCTTTTTACACTTTCTTTACTCCCACCAGCCGGTTCCAAACCCCGCCTTAAGGTCCCGCGCGCCACAATTGGTGCCGTGGACCTCGTCATGCTTGGGATCGCTTTCGGGTTCTTTCTTCTGACCGTCGCGCTGATTCGACTCTGCGATGGACTCATGAGACAAGACCAATGACCGCGATCTACTGCATCGCCGGCCTGCTGGCACTCGCGCTGCTGGCCTACCTGTTCTTCGCGCTCCTCAAGCCCGAGCGCCTGTCATGACGCCCAACGGCTGGCTGCAAATCGCCGTGTACATGGTGGCGCTCCTGGCGGTAGCGATACCGCTCGGCGCGTACATGGCTCGCGTTTACGACGGGGAGTCCATTTGGCTGGCGCGGATCTTCGGACCACTCGAAGGGGCGCTCTACCGGCTGGCCGGCGTACGCGCCGACCAAGAGATGTCGTGGCGCGCATATGCTGGGGCGCTGTTGGTGTTCAGCGCGGCCAGCTTCATCGTGGTCTACGTGCTGCAACGGCTCCAGGGACTGTTGCCGCTGAATCCGATGGCGCTCGGTGCTGTGCCGGGCCACCTCGCCTTCAATACCGCCGTGAGCTTCGCCACGAACACAAACTGGCAGTCGTACGGCGGCGAAACCACGCTGAGCTATCTGACTCAGATGGCCGGACTGACGGTGCAGAACTTTGTCTCCGCCGCCGTGGGGATGGCGGTCCTCGTAGCCTTGGCGCGGGGGTTTATGCGGCGCGAGGCGAAGACAGTCGGGAATTTCTGGGTCGATCTAACCCGCAGCACGCTCTACATCCTGCTGCCGCTTTCCTTCATTCTCGCGCTCGTGCTGGTGTCGCAAGGCGTCGTCCAGACGTTCGGAGGGCCGGCGCGCGCCACGCTCATCGATCCCAGCGACAGCGTGACGACGCAGACCATCGCTGTCGGTCCCGCTGCATCTCAGATCGCCATCAAGCAGCTCGGCACGAACGGCGGCGGCTTCTTCAACGTCAATTCGGCCCATCCGTTCGAGAACCCGACACCGCTATCCAATTTCCTCGAGCTGTTCGCGATCCTGATCATTCCCGCCGCGCTGTGCCACACCTTCGGCCGCATGGTGCGGGACAAACGGCAGGGACGGGCGCTCCTCGCCGCGATGACCGTCGTGTTCGTGCCGCTCGTGATCCTGTCGGCCGCGGCCGAACAACGTGGCAACCCGCTGTGGCACGGCGTCGACCAGGCAGCCGGGGCGCTCCAATCCGGTGGAAACATGGAAGGGAAGGACGTGCGCTTCGGGATCGCGAACTCGGCGCTGTGGGCCACCGCGACGACGGCAGCGTCGAACGGCTCCGTGAACGCCATGCACGACTCGTTCACTCCGCTGGGTGGCCTGGTCCCGCTGTGGCTGATCCAGATCGGTGAAGTGATTTACGGCGGCGTCGGCTCCGGCCTGTACGGAATGTTGGTGTTTGCGATCGTCGCGGTATTCGTAGCCGGCCTGATGGTCGGCCGAACGCCGGAGTACCTGGGCAAGAA
>DASZNX010000014.1:0-3839 GCA_035551075.1 Gemmatimonadales bacterium
GTCGCCCCGATCGCCAAGCGACCTGCATCAGCGATCTGTTGCGTCCTTATCAGGTTCCCAAGTGCTCGAGTCATCTGGATCAGGAAACGTGGCTCTACCTCACACCGGATGGTCCACTCAGCATCAGCTTCTGGGGGAACGAGTACTTTCTGCCGCTATCAGTGCACGAGCTGGAAAGCTCAAACGTTGCGCTGCAGACTGATCGCACGACCGTTCCCGCGCCCCTCGAGGCACACGCCTGGTCGGCGCAGTTTCGGAGTGCCGAGCTCGGGATCACCGACGTGTACTACCGGACCAACGGTGATTCCGCGGCGGCGGTCCTCTGGGACACAGCCGGGCAGATTCAGCCGATTCGCGCCAGCGGCCCGGGACTGCTGCTCCTCTCGGTCCCACCGGCAGTCTATCATCTCGGTGTGGATGTCGATTCGGCCGGCAAGCTGGGCCGCTGGCGGCGCGACGTTCGCATCCCGCACTTCTCGGCGGTGGACCTCGCTCTGTCGAGCCTCGTGCTCGCGCCGAGCGCCGCGTTGCTCGATCGCGAAACGGCGCTGCGCGCCATGCCGATCGATCTGGTGTATCCCACGGCCACGCCGCTCGCGTCCTATGTGGAGATCTACGGACTGACGCCCGACCGGGACGGCCGGTCGCACTACCACGTGAGATATGCATTCACGCCGGTGCAATCGTTCGTCGGGAAGCTGCTCTCCAACCCGCGTTCTGTGGTCTTCGAGTTCGATCGCGAAAGCGATGGGACCATGGCGCACGAGCGGCTCGTGATCGAGCCCGACCGCGTGCCCGCCGGGCGCTACCGCGTGACGGTCTCGGTGATCGACCTCGCGCGAAATGTCAAGTCGGAGTCCGCGGCACTCGATATCACCGTTCGCTGACCGCCGCTTGTCTAGGACCGGCGCCGTTCCCAAATTGGGTCCGGCTACCGGATGCTCGTTAATCTCGTTCCGGAATTTCTCGCGACGCTCTCCGCTGCTGATCCCCCAGCAGCCTACCACGAGTATCTCGACCGCCATCGCCCCGTTCTCGCCGCCTACTGGCAGAACTACGTCATCGATCCGGACTCGCCGCACGCCGAGTCTATCATCGCGAGCGCGCTGCGGGCCGATCGTTCCGATCTCAACCGGCTACTCGAGGATGTCGATGTCGTCGCCCTCGTCGAAGACGCGCTGCGCCGCTCGGTCGAGCTGCTCGAGGCCGACTGCCCGGTGGATCTCTACCTCATGGTCGGTCTGGGCGCGGCGAATGCGGGTGAGCTGGTGGTTGGAGGGCGCGGCATCGCGTTCGTCTGTCTGGAGCATTTCACCGGGCGAGCCAATGCGCAGACGTACGGGATGGGGCTCGCGCCGCAGCTCCTGCCGCTCTGGATCGCGCATGAGGTCGCGCACGCGTTGCGCTATACCTCTCCCACGAGCCGGGCGGCGCTGCGACGTCTGGTCACGGAGCTGGAGGGCTATTACGACGCCTGGGAGTTGGGATCCAGGGCGACGCTCCGCGAGCTCGTCGTGAATGAGGGAGCGGCCATCGCGGCCTCGCAGGCGGTCGCCCCGGGATTCGAGCCGTGGGAGTACCTGGGCTACAACCGCCGCCAGTATCGGCGCCTGCGCGAGCTCGATGCCTTCCTCCGCCGCGCGGCGGCCAACGATCTGGCATCGACGGGTCTCGGCCTGCGGTTGCGGTATCTGTCGGGCGGGATGAGCCCCTCCGCGCGACTGCTTGCCGGGAAGGTGCTTCCCGAGCGCACCGGCTACTATCTGGGCCTTCGGCTGGTCGAGAACTACCTCGCCGAGCACGGCGCCGCCTCGACAGTGCGGGCAGCTGTGGAGGAGCTACAGCAAGCGGACGAACGGGCCTCGGGCATCCAGACCGCGTGAGCGCGCGCGGCCCCCGCAACTCCAGCCCCCCCGGCCCCCCCGGCCCCGCCGGCCCGCGCGGCCCCTCCGAGGCACCTGAACGGCGCCACAACCGCCCGCTGCGGGAGGTTTTGGACGAGCTGTTGGCCCATGCGCGCGAAATCGCTCGCCGGTCCAAGACGATGACCCACGCCGAGCTGGACTATGCGCAGCAGCGGCTGGAGTGGCTGGCGGACGAGGTGTGGCGGGTCGCAACCGGCGAGGCTGCTCCCCCCGAGTAGATTACCCGACGTATGGGGACCCGCGGCGAATTCAAAGTTGCCATTACCAAGGAAGATCTGGTTTTCGCGGCCGCGCACTTCATCACGTTCGCGGGACATCGCTGCGAAAAACTTCATGGACACAACTACCGGGCCAGCCTCGTCGTCGAAGGAGGACTCGAGGAGGATAGCTGGTTCGTGGTGGACTTTTCGGCAGTCAAGAAGGTCATGCGTGCCCTCACGGCCGAGCTCGACCACCGGGTCCTGCTGCCGCGTGACAATCCCAAGCTCGCCATCTCGGAAAAGAACGGCAGCGTACACGTCGCGTTCGACGGCGAGGCGCGTTACGTCTTTCCGGCCGGCGACTGCGTGATTCTGCCGATCCCGAACACGACCGTGGAAATGCTGGCGCAGTATCTCGCCGGCCGGGTTCGCAGCGAGCTCCAGGCGATGCACCTCAAGACGATCGAAATCGAAGTCGAAGAAAACTTCGGACAGTCGGCAAGCTACCGCGAGACATTGGACTGACCATGGCGAACCCGAAACCGTTATCCCCTTCCGAGATCACCGAGCGGCTGAAGAGGCTTCCAAAGTGGCGCATCGAGGGTGGCGCGATCGTACGCGACTACACGACCGACGGATGGCCGACCACGCTGATGCTCGTGAACGCGATCGGGTTCTTCGCCGAAGCGGCGGACCACCACCCCGATCTGGCGGTGAGCTGGGGCAAAGTGCAGGTAAAGCTTTGGACGCACAGCGCGGGCGGTGTCACGGCGAGCGACATGGAGCTCGCCGGGGTGATCGAACAGACCGCGGTATGGCGGCCGGCGGCGGGCAAGAGCGACCTGCGGGGCACGACCAAGAAGTTCGTGAGCTCGTGATACTCGTCGTCGAACCGCTTACTTCCCCACGCAGAACGACGCGAACACCCGGTCGAGCACATCGTCCGGCGTAACGGCGCCGATCAGATCGTCGAGCGCGGCAACCGCCGCGTGCAGATGCGTCGCCGCCGCCGCCGCGTCGATCCCTGCTTCCCGAGCCGCCCTAATTTCGTCCAGCTCCTGCGCGGCGGGTTCCAATGCGGCGCGGTGCCGTGCCCGCGTCACGACCGGTTCGACATCGCCGAGTGCGAGCAGGCGGCCGAAGGCGACTTCGGCGAGCCGCTTTCGTAACTCCGAGAGTCCCGCGCCAGTTACGGCTGAAACCGACGGGCGGACGGGCGGCCGGGCGGCCGGGCGGTTCGGCAGATCGGACTTCGTCACGACTTCAATTACTGGTGTATCGCCTACATCCGGTAGTTCATCATCATCACGATCCCGACAGAACAGAATCAGATCCGCGGCATCGAGATAGCGCTTCGAGATTTCGATCCCGAGACGTTCGATCCGCTCGTCGCTCTCACGCAGGCCCGCGGTATCGACCAGCCGGAACGGAAACCCCTCGATCACGGCGTGTGCTTCGATTGCGTCGCGCGTCGTGCCGGGAATTTCCGTGACGATCGCGCGCTCGGCGCCGAGCAGTGCGTTGAAGAGCGAGGACTTTCCCGCATTGGGGCGACCGGCGATGACGAGCAGCGCGCCTTCGCGCAGCCGTTCTCCTTCCGGGGCGCTTTTCAGGAGATCGGCCAGGCGATCACGCACGACGCACCACGCACGACGCACGCGATCAGCCGACACGGGGCCTTCATCTTCTTCCGGAAAGTCGATGTCGTATGCGA
>DASZNX010000015.1:0-8998 GCA_035551075.1 Gemmatimonadales bacterium
GCCCAGCAGCGCGCGACCGAGCGGCGAGGCCATCGAGACGGGCATCTCTTCGCCTCCGTCCTCGCCTTCGATGAATTCGCCGAGCGTCAAGGCATAGACTTCTTTTTTCTTGGTATCGAGATCCTCGACGGTGACCCGGGAACCGAAGCCGACGCGGTCGCGTGGGATATCCTGCTCGCGGACATCGGACAGTTTGGCGAGGCGCAGGCGGAGGTGGTGGACGCGCGCCTGCGCGAATTGCTGTCGCTCCAGCGCGGCCTTGTATTCGGAGTTCTCGCGCAGATCGCCATGGGCGCGCGCTTTCTCGATCTCCTTCGGCAAGACGAAAGAGATTTCGTGATTCAGGCGTTCGACTTCGGCCTGAAGTTTTTGTTTGAGGCTTTCAATCATATTTGAAATTTGCTCTCTGGGACGGTATTGGGATACTACGATGCTGGGATACGGCGACGCTAGGGCGAGTCGGGTAAAGCGACGCTAGGGAGAAGCGACGCTAGGGAGAAGCGACGCTAGGGAACGTCGAGGCTGGAAGCTCCCAGCTGGCAGCTACGCCGTGCCCTAGCGTCGCTGTAACCTAGCGTCGCCTTACCCTAGCGTCGCCGTATCATAGTCGTAGTATCCTCTCTCCATGCGCACCTATCATCAGCTCACGGAACCCGACCGTTCCGGACTGGCCGATCAGATCGGCGCCCAACGGCGGCGCGTAGCGGAGCGGCTGGCCGGGGTCAAACGGATCGTGGCTGTGATGAGCGGCAAGGGTGGCGTGGGCAAGAGCTATGTCACGGCGCATCTTGCGCGGTCACTGGCGCGGAGCGGGCGGGCGGTCGGCGTACTGGATGCCGACTTGAATGGTCCAACGATTCCCGGTCTACTGCGTGCCTCGTCCGTGAGCCTCCCTCGAGCGGAGCGAGGGGTGCGTCGTGCGTCGGGGGACACGATTCCCTCTCTGGGTTTGGACGGCGTTCGATACATCTCCATGGGGGAATTCCTTGAAGACGGTGCCCCGCTGGGATTTCGGGGTCCGAGTGCGGAAAGCTTTGTATGGCGAGGGACAATGGAGACTTCCGTGCTCCGGGAGCTTCTCGGCGACGTCGAGTGGGGCACCCTGGATTTTCTTCTTCTCGACCTGCCGCCAGGCACACACCGCTATCTGGAGTTGGTCGACCTGCTGGGCAGCGCGCCGCCGGTTGTGACCGTGACCATGCCCACTCCGGAATCGCGTGACGCCGTGCGCCGCGCGATGCGCGCCGCCGTCGACTGCGGCTCCGAGCTCCTCGGCATTGTGGAAAACATGGTGGGCGGTGAGCTAAAGGGTGCGGCGGGTGCTGATCTCGCGCGAGAGTTCGAGGCTCAGGTACTCGCTCGGGTACCGTTTCACCCGAACGATCTGCTCTGGGACGCCTTGGCCGACCAGGTTTCCCACGCACCACGCACCGCGCACCACGCACCATGAAGTTCCTGTGTGTCGAGTGCGACAAGCAGATGGCGTTCGCGGAGCGAGAGCTTCCCGGGGACGGGACGCTCGCGGCCACGTTCAAATGTCCCCAGTGCGGTCGCGTGATCGCGATGCTGACGAATCCGATGGAGACTCAGCTCGTGTCGTCACTGGGCGTGGAGATCGGGGGACGCGCGCTGCCCGCCGAGCCATTCGAGACGACCCGCGCGAACATCGTGACCAGCGGGGGGGGGCCCCCTCCCGCGTGGTCGAGCGATGCGCAGGAGCGGCTCGCGCGAGTGCCGAGCTTCGTGCGCGGGATGGTGAAGAAGATCTACGGGGACTATGCCAAAGAGCGCGGAATTACGGAGATCACTCCAGCGGTGATGGACACCGCGCGGGCCGAGCTGGGCCTGGAAGGAATGTGAGCGACTTCGAGGAGCGAAGCGTCGGAGAACTGCGGGTGCGCATCGATCGAACGCTGTGCGTGGGGTTTGGTGATTGCATCACTGAAGCGCCCGAAGCGTTCGTTCTCGACGAAACCGGCATCGCGGTATTCGTGAATCCCACTGCGGTTGAACGGGAGCGGCTGGTGCGCGCGTGCGACGCGTGCCCGGTCGACGCGATTACGGTCTGGAACGAAACCGGCGCCCAAATCGTCCCCGCCGCTTGTGAACAAGTTCCTTGACAGCATCGGGACGCGCCTGCATATCCCTTAACTCTGACGGCATCCACACCGACATCTAGGGTTCACGACCCGCTCGAGCGGCGTCACTCGGGGAGGTAGTGGTGTACCGCGAGATTTTCGTTCCGGTCGACAACTCGCAGCACTCCGATTGGGCTGTCGATCGCGCCATCGAGATGTGCCGCAAGTCCCAGGGACGAATCACCGGCAATCACGTCTACGCCGCCCGCCTCCACGATGTCCGCTTCCGCCAGCTCGAGACCGGCCTTCCCGCGCAATTCCAGACACCCGACGAGATCAAGCGACAGCGCAAGATTCACGACAAGCTGATCGAGAAAGGCCTGCAGCTCATCGCCGACAGCTTTCTCGACCAGCTCGGCAAGCGCTGCGAGGCGGCCGGCGTCGCCATGACGCGACAGCTGCTCGAGGGCATCAACTACGAAGAAATCGTCAACGAAGTGAATCGCGGCGCGGGACGCCTTCCCGGATTGATCGGGTTCGATCCCAATCGAGCCGCCGGCTACGACGGCGGCGACAAGATCCGCTCCGATGTGCGATTGGGCGAGAATGGACGAATCGTCGCGGAGGATGAAGATTCCGCGGCCCGCTTGGTCGGGTCATCCGGCCGGCAGTACGATCTGCTCGCGATCGGCGCGCATGGCCTGGGACGGCAGCAGTTTTCGCAGCTCGGTGGTGTAGCGGCTCGCGTACTACGCGGCGTCGAAAAAGACGTGCTGATCGTTCGCGATCAGCAGCCGCTCACCGGCGGGCGCTTCCTCGTCTGCGTGGACGGCTCCTCGTATAGCTACAAGGCCATGAAGGCCGCGCTCGAGCTGGCGCACGAATTCGGCGCCTCGCTCTACGTCTGTAGCGCATTCGACGTCGAATATCACCACGTCGTCTTCCACAACATCAAGGATGTGCTGTCGTATCAGGCGTCGAAAGTGTTCAAGTTCGAGGAGCAGGAAGAGCTGCACAACAACATCATCGACAAGGGACTGCTCAAGCTCTGCCAGGCGAACCTGAAGCGCGCCGAGGTCATGGCGCAGCAGTTCCCGGACGTTCCGCTCAAGACGCAGATCCTGATCGGCAAGCCATTCCAGGTGATCATGCAGTGGGCCGAGGAGATCAAGCCGACGCTGCTCGTGATCGGACGCCACGGCGCCCATCGCATCGAAAACACGGAGCTCGGCTCACAGTCCGAGAACCTCGTGCGCCTGTCGCCCTGCAACACGCTGCTGGTGGGGACTGTCGGCGTGCGGCCGGAAGACATCCCCTGGATCGAAGAAGACGGCCAGGCCGGTTTGCCGTGGGCGCCCGAAGCGGAAGTGCGCATCCTGCGCGTCCCGCCCTTCGCGCAGGGCATCGCGCGGCGCGCAGTCGAGGAATACGTCCTCGAACGAGCGGGCAATGGCGGGCCGCCGCCCACGGTCACCAACAAGTGGCTCGATGAAGCGATTCAGAAGCTGCTTCCCACGCACATGCAGCTGATCATGGGTATCGGGAGCGCCGAGGAGATCGCGCTCGCCGAAGTGAAGGCGGCGGAGCAGATGAAGGCGACCAAAGTGCAGGGGCACGACGCTGATCCAGTCCCGGCCGCCCCTGAAGTCGAGACCAAATGCCCCGTTACGGGCAGGGTCGGGAAGCGGCTGCGCGTCGCGACCGATCCGATCGTCTGGACCGAGGAGAGCTGGCAGCGCCTCCAACTCGTGCCGCTCATCGCCCGTCCCCTCGCCCGCAATACCGTCGAGCGGTTCGCCCGGAATCACGACATCTGGCGAGTCACGACGAGCGTGATGGACGACAATAAACAGGCCATGATCGAGGCCGACGAATTCGACGTCGACACGATGATGGTGATGTTCACGGAGCTGCGCGCCAAGCAGATCCGCGCCGAAGCAGAGGGGAAAGACGCGCTGTCGCCTGAGATGCGCGCGTTTATCGAGGAGGCAAAGGCGCAAGGCATCACCCGCTGCCCCATCCGCGACATCGAAGACAAGATGCAGAAGTGCCCCGTCGACATAAAGACGGTGACGCCCGAGGAAGCGAAACGCGCGGTCGAGAAGCTGCTGCAGTGAACCTCCCGAATCTTCCCCACGTCGTCGCTTGGAATCTCACGCGGCGCTGCAACCTCGAATGCGCTCACTGTTACATCTCTGCGGGACCCCGCGAAAGCGCCACGTCGGAGCTCGAGACAGTCGAGTGTCTCCGTATTGTCGATGAGCTGCTCGCGGTCAATCCCGCACCGATGCTGATCCTCTCGGGCGGCGAGCCGCTCCTGCGCCACGACTTGACCGAGATCGCCGCCTACGCAT
Organism: Gemmatimonadales bacterium; assembly: GCA_035551075.1. Classification (GTDB taxonomy): domain Bacteria; phylum Gemmatimonadota; class Gemmatimonadetes; order Gemmatimonadales; family GWC2-71-9; genus 20CM-2-65-7. The sequence continues at coordinate 4,433 of DASZNX010000015.1, forward strand.
CGCAGCGCGGCGCGACGGTCGTCGTGGGGACGAACGGGACGCTGCTCACCGACGAGCGGATTGCGGGACTCAAGGCGGCGGGAGTCCGCGGCGTGGCCGTCTCCGTCGATTCGCTGCGGCCGACCTACCACGACCGCTTCCGCCATGGCCCCGGCTCGCTTGACGACACGCTGTCGGCGCTGGGCCGCCTGCGCGCGCAGCGGCTCGACTTCATCATCCAGACCACGGCCACCAAGGGCAATCGCGCCGAGCTCGAGCATCTGATGCAATGGGCGGCCGAGCAAGGCGCGGTGGCGTTCAACTGCTATTTTCTCGTCGCGACGGGGCGGGGAGCCGGTCTCTCCGACCTCGCGCCCGCTGAATACGAGGCTGTCCTCGCAGACCTGGCGCGCTGGCAGCGCCTGTACCGCGGCCGGATGATGGTCCGGGCGAAGTGCGCGCCGCATTTCATGCGGCATGTGCACGCCGCCGATCCCGCTTCACCGATTCTCAATTATCAGACGCGCTGCCCCTGCGGTACGCAGTATTGCCGCATCACCCCCGACGGCAAGCTGACGCCGTGCCCCTATCTCCCGGAGGTCGCGGGCGATCTCCGCACCCAGAGCTTCGGTGAGATCTGGCGCTCATCCGCGCTGTTTCGGGAGTTGCGCGAGGGCCAGCTCGGGGGGAAATGCGGGCGCTGCGAATACCGTCAGCTGTGCGGCGGCTGTCGCGCGCGCGCGTTCGCCCTCGCGGGCAACGTGCTGGCGGCGGATCCGTCGTGCACGTACGAACCCACGGATGCCGCGCTGATCGAGCCACTGCACGACGTCACCTATGGTCAGGATTTCACCCCGGCACTCACGTGGTCGGCGCCGGCGCGCGCTCGGCTCGATCGCATTCCGTCTTTCGTGCGCGGTGTCGTCACCAAGCGGGTCGAGGATTGGGCGCGCGAGCGGGGCCTGCGCGAGATCACGCCCGAGCTGTTGAGCGAAATCCGCAACGCAATGCCGATCGATTTCTCGAAGCGCAAACCGTTCTTCGTGTCTGATGATGCTTAAAGCAAGAAAGCAGGTCCTTCGCTCGCGCGCGTTCCGCGCGCGCGCTCAGGATGACATGCCACGCCGCGCGTTTGAAGAGAAAGAAACAGGAACCCTCAATAACAGCCCTCGTTTTTCTCTTCCCATGTGGGGCGGGTTCGAGAAATGGTAAATGGCTGATCCCCTCATCCTACTCCAGGCCGCCGCCGACACCGCGGGCGCCTATCACGATTTCCCGGTCATCGGCAGCCGCGCGGCCGTGTGGATCGCCGCCGAGATCCATCTCATGTTCGCGGCATTCGTGCTCGGTGTGCCGATCTTCGCGGTTGTCGCCGAGGCGATTGGGATCTTCGGCAAGGATCAGCGATACGATCGGCTGTCGAAGGAATTCACGCGACTCCTGCTGATCGCCTACAGCGCGACGGCGATCTGGGGCGCGGTGCTCGTCTTCCTGCTCTCCACGTTGTATCCGCGATTCTGGGCGTATCTCACGGCCATCTTCGGGACGTCGATGTGGGTGTACGTCTCGATCTTCTTTCTCGAGTCGTTTACGCTGTATCTGTACTACTACGGCTGGGACCGGTGGAAGTACGGGCGGTCCAAGCTCGTCCATCTGGGCCTCGGTATCCTGCTGAACATCTGGGGCACGACGGTGATGTTCATCGCGGACTCGTGGCTCACGTACATGATGACGCCGCCCCGCGACATCACCCCTGAGACTTCGCCGACCAGCATCAAGCTGTGGCACGCGATTCTGAATCACACGTGGATGCCGATCAACATTCACCGGCTGATCGGCAACGTGGTGTTCGGCGGCGCGATCGTCGGCGCGTACGCGAGCTATCGGTTCCTGGCGTCGAAGACCGACGAAGAGCGCGCGCACTACGACTGGATGGGCTATGTCGGCAATTTCATCGCGATTTCCGCGCTGATCGTCCTGCCCTTCGCCGGTTACTGGCTCGGGCGCGAGATCTATCAGTACGACCAGTCGATGGGCATCACGATGATGGGCGGCTTCATGAGCTGGTTGTGGGTGATCCAGGCGTTCCTCATCGCCGTCCTCTTTCTCACCGGCAATTACTATCTCTGGATCGGGATGGGCCGCATCCCCGGCGCCGAGCGCTATCAGCCGTACACGAAATGGCTGCTCGTCGTGCTGGTGATCGGCGCGCTCGTGTGGGGCACGCCGCATACCATGATCGCCGACTCGCGCGAGCTCGCCGCGATGGGAGGATCGCACCATCCCTTGCTCGGCGCGCTCGGCGTCATGAGCGCCAAGAATACCGCCGTCAATCTCATGATTCTGGCGACGTTCCTTTCCTTCCTGCTGTATCGGCGCGCCAACATCCGGCCGGTCGTGCCCTGGGCGCAGACCGGCACGCGTATTCAGGCCGGCATGTTCGTCATTGCGGCCGCGATCGTGCTGTTCTTCGGTATTCGCGGCTATTTCGTCGAAGCCATCGTGCGAATCGGCTACTCGGTGTATCAGGTCGGCGCGGTGCTCGCCTGCATCGTGTTCGTCACGATCATCGACGTGCTCATGGCGCGCGGCGCGCAATCGCTCGGTGCCATTCAATGGGGCAAGATGCCGCCGCGGTCGCAGTATGCGCTCTTCATCCTCGCCGTGACGTTCACGTGGCTGATGGGCCTGATGGGCTTCGCGCGCAGCGGCATCCGCCAGCATTGGCACGTCTGGCAGATCATGCAGGACATGACGCCATACGCCGCAACTCCGGCGCTGGGCTACGCCGCGATCATGATCAGTAGCTGCGTGTTGATCTTCCTGTCGCTCGTGGGGTTCATCTTCTGGCTTGGCGGGCTCGCCGAGAAATCGACGTTTGTGCCTTCGACTGTGGAGGCGCCGCATGTGGGCCACTAACCTGCGAATCATCGGCATCGTGCTCGGCACGCTCGCGCTGTATACGCTCATCGCGAACAAGATTCCGCAGGTGCAGTCCGAGGTTCCCCACGCGCTGACGCTCGCCGCCAACGTCACGCCGGAGCAACTCGCCAGCGCCGGCGACCAGCTCTACCACGGCGCCGGCGGCTGCACGGCATGTCACGGGCTCGGCACGCGCGCGCCCAATCTGTTGACCGACGAAAAGGGAGCCGGTCCGATCGGCGCTCGCTGCGGTAAACGCGAGCCGGGAAAAGACTGCAAGGCGTACCTCTACGAGTCGCTCACGAGTCCCAAGGCTTTCGTCGTGTCAGGCTATGAGCCCATCATGCCGGAGATGGGCCGCATTCTGTCGCCGCAGCAGATCTGGGCGCTCGTGGCATTTCTCGAGTCAAACGGGGGAACGGTGGATGTCTCAGCCTCGGACATCCCCCCAGCCTCCGGGCCGGCGTCCTCCGGCGCGCCTGCGACGTCCTCCGGCGGCGGTGGTATCGCCGGCGGCAACACCGATCCCATGACGATCATCCGCGGCGCCGGCTGCACAGGCTGCCATACGATCAACGGAGAAGGCGGAAAAATCGGACCCGACCTGACGCACGTCGGGTCCCGCCTGTCGAAGGACCTGATCCGTGAATCGATCCTGTTGCCTGATGCGAAGGTCGCCAAGGGGTACGAAAAGTTCAAAGGCGTGATGCCCAAGACGTTCGGCAACCAGCTGACCGGCGCGCAGCTCGAGTCGCTCGTCCAGTTCCTGTCGAGCCACAAATGAGATCTTACCTGCGCCACCCGTTCTGGCAGGCCGCCCTCCTGCTGATCCTCGCCTATCTCGTGATCGTGTTCGTCATTCCGGTGTTGCCCGGCAGCGCCGTGGTGCCGAAGAGCGTGGTGTTGCAGTACATGGCGACCGTGTTGGTGGGCGTGCTGATCTGGGTGAGTGATGACGAAGCCCGCTGGACCGAATTCAAGCAGCCGCTCGAGGACGTCGTCACCCAGCCGAAGCTCAGGGTCGTTCGCACGGCGCTCCTCGCGGTCGTGACGCTCATGGTCGGATGCATCACGTATAGCCAGGTCAAGGCGAGCGTCGCAGCGCCGCCCAATCTGCGGTCGATCCATCCCGCACCTCCGTCCCAGATCACGTTCCGCGGCAAAACCATCACACTGGTCGGGCTCGAGAATCCGCTGCGCAAACAGGGCGATATGGCGGCGCACATCGCCGAGGGCCATCGGGTCTACTATCAGAACTGCGTTCCCTGCCACGGCGATCATCTCGATGGCCAGGGCCACTACGCATCGGGCTTCAATCCGCTGCCCGCGAATTTCCAGGACAACGGCACCATCGCGCAGCTCACGGAGAGCTTCGTGTTTTGGCGGATCGCCAAGGGTGGGCCCGGCCTGCCGCGGGAAGGAACTCCCTGGAATTCCGCAATGCCCGCATGGGAAGATTTCTTGACCGAAGACGAGATCTGGTCAGTGGTGCTCTTCCTGTATGAGCAAACGGGTTGGAAGCCACGGACGTGGGAAGTCTCGGCGGAGGGCAGCAAGTAATGGGTACGCGGTACGCGGTGCGCGGTGCGCGGGCAATCACGGCGGCGCTGATTTGCGCTGCATTCCCGCGCACCGCTTACTGCGCACCGCGCACGTTGGTCCAGG
>DASZNX010000016.1:0-2532 GCA_035551075.1 Gemmatimonadales bacterium
GAGCTCGGGATCTGCTTTTCCCTCCCCAGCGACCTTCGCGCGGAGCTCGGGATCTGCTTTTCCCTCCCCAGCCACTTTCCGCGTGGAGCGAGGGATCTGCTTTTCCCTCCCAGCGACCTTCCGCGCGGCGCTCGGGATCTGCTTTTCTCTTTCCGCCCTTCCGCGCGGAACGAGGGTCCTTGCGGGGTGAGTGGAGGGGTCCGGTAGTGAGGAGACTGCTGGTGAGGGGAGGGGGTCCGGTAGTGAGGACACTGCAACCTTCCGGTCCCTCTATCAGTCCAACCTTCTACATCCATCCGGAGTCCGTATGCGTTTCGCCGTCCCACTCTTCGCAGGCCTCCTCGCAGCTTCAGCGCTCTCGGCGCAGCACCCTGTCCCGTCCGAGGGACAGTGGCTGATCGACCCTTCCGACCACCAGGGGAAAGTCCAGCTCACGGTGCGCTACGGCGAGGGCCGATACTCGAGCAACTGGGGCCGGGACATGCCCTTGAGCGAGCTGGTGGGCCTCTCCGCGGCCGACATGGGTGGTCCGGGGACCACCGTGCACTTCCAGATCGTGAGGTCCGCAGGCACGCTCTCGTGTGAGGGCTGGTTCAAAGAGGGCAGGGGCTCGGGCCATTTCACCTACCAGCCAAATCCCGATTTCGTCGCCGAGCTGGCCAAACGTGGCATCAGCGCGCCGACGGAGTGGGAGCAGTTTCAAATGACGATGGCGGGCGTGGGACTCGACCTGGTGGACGAGCTGCAGCGCCAAGGGTACGAGCGCCCCACCGCGAGGGACCTCGCGCGGATGGCGACGCACGGTGTCGATCTCGAGTACGTAAAAGACCTCGGAGCGCGGGGTTACCACCTGGAGGATTCAGAGAGCCTGGTCCGGATGCGGGATCATGGCGTGGACCCGGACTTCATCGAGTCGTTGAACAAGGCAGGCTACAAGAACCTGAGCGCTGATGAGCTCGTGCGCATGCGCGATCATGGCGTCGACTCGGAGTTCATCGCATCCGTGGTCGGAGCCGGCTATAAGAACCTGGACACGCAGGACCTCGTGCGGCTGCGGGATCACGGCGTTGATGGCGACTACATCGCTGATATGAAGGACGCGGGCTATGCGCCCGCGAGCGCCGAAGAACTCGTGGAATCGCGCGACCACGGCGTTGATCCGTCGTACATTCGGTCGCTCAAGGCGGCGGGCTACGACCGCCTGTCCCTGCAGGACCTCCGTCGGGCTCGCGATCACGGTGTGACCAGAGGATTTATCGAGCGCGTGAAGGCTCGTGGCTACGGCACGCCTTCGATCGACGAGGTGATCCGGTTGCGCGATCGCGGCCTCGACTAAAATCTGTACTTTGGTGGATGGCCTCACCGGCCCCCTCCACCACTCAACCTGGGCTGCGCCGCGTGATCGGCGTCCGCGGGCTCGCGGCCGCGATCTTCAACATCACCATCGGCGCGGCGATCTTCGTCCTCCCCGCGCACGTGGCAGCCAGCCTCGGCGCCGCAGCTCCACTCGCGTATCTCGTGTGTGCCGTGGCGACCGCGCTCGTCGCCCTGTGTATAGCGGAAGCCGGGAGCCGCGTACCGAAAAGTGGTGGACCGTACGCGTACGTGGAGACCGCGTTTGGCGCCTATGCCGGATACCTCTGCGGTGTGCTGCTCTGGCTGGGCATCACGCTCGCAATGGGCGCCGTCGCCACAGTGCTCGCGGATGCGGTTGCAGTGCTGTTACCGATTTTCGCCGGTCAATTGCCGCGCGCCCTGTTCCTCATCGTACTCATCGCCGGCCTGGCGTTCGTCAATATTCGCGGAGCGGCTCTCGGATCGCGCGTGAGCGGCATCGCTACGATCGCCAAGATCGTCCCGCTGATCGCATTCGTGGTGCTCGGCCTACCGCATGTTCGGGTCGAGAATCTCGCGCTCGGTCCCTTCCCCCCGATCGCGCGGCTCGGCGAATCCGGGCTGCTCCTGATGTTTGCGTTCTTCGGGATGGAATCCGCGCTGCAAGTGAGCGGCGAGGTGCAAAATGCGGCCCGTGCGGTGCCGAGGGCGATCGCGCTCGCCGTTGGGGGCGTGGCGGTGCTCTACATTGCGGTCCAGCTCGTTGCGCAGGGGATCCTCGGCAGCACCCTCGCTGCTCCCGCGACCGCCAAGGCGCCGCTCGCTGCGGCGGCCACCCAATTCGCGGGTAGCGCCGGCGCCACGTTAGTCCTCATCGCGATGATCGTCTCGACGTTCGGCTTCATGACGGCCACGATGCTCTCCACGCCGCGGACGTTGTACGCGCTGGCGGTAGATGGCTATTTGCCGCGGGCGATCTCGGCCGTCCATCGCAGCTACCACACGCCGTATGTCGCCATCGCTATCGAGGGTGTGATCGTTTGCGCGATCGCCATCACCGGCACCTACGTCAAGCTCGCGATTCTCGCAAACGTGGCGATTCTCCTGGTCTATCTCGCAACTTGCGCGGCGGTGTGGCGCCTGCGGCAGCTCGATGCGGGCGCGGCCGAGAAGCCGTTCGTCATGCCGTTCGGACGC
>DASZNX010000017.1:0-2642 GCA_035551075.1 Gemmatimonadales bacterium
CGCGAACATCGTTGCGCCGATCGCATCCCGTGCGCTGATGTTTGCCATCCAACCCCAATCCGCGACGCCCCGAAGTTGTCCCAGACCTGGAACCGGCCCTGTCACGTTTCCGAAGAAAACGTAGGTCCCGAAGTTCGTGAGGACGAACGAGGAGCAGGCGGGCCGGGGCCGCGCGTGGTAGCAAGAAGAACTGGGCGCGGCATGCGCCGTCGATTCGTCCGCTGTCTGGGCCGGGGCTCGCTGAAATCCTGCGAGCAGCAAGAGAATCCAGGAGAAAAGAGCACGGCGCATGGGTACCTCCCGCAGGAATATCGTGATGGCGCGGATTCAAGGTCTGCGCGACCAACCTGCGATGAAGCTCTCAAGCAGTTTTCAAGAAGGGGGCTTGGGGGGCTTGAGAATACCTTCACGACGGCGAACTTAGGCTGCCCATGACGGGACTCCAACGACAGCTCGGCGTCGCGGCGATGGCCGCGCTCGTGATCGGCGAAGTGATCGCGATCGGAATATTTCTCACGCCGGCGACGATGGCGCACTCGGTCGGCTCGCCCTTCTGGCTCCTGATCGTGTGGCTGCTGATGGGCGCCATGGCCTTGAGCGGCGCGCTCTGCTATGGCGCGTTGGCGGCGCGCTTTCCCGAAGCGGGCGGCGCATACGTCTACCTTCGCGAGGCGTTCGGTCCCGGCGTGTCGTTCCTCTACGGCTGGAAATGTCTGCTGGTCATGGATCCCGGCATTACCGCCTTGCTCGCAGCGGCCCTCGCGAGCTACGTCGGGTACGCGCTCGGACTCTCCGGGCCGGCGTTGAAAGCGGTCGCCATCGGCGCGGTGCTCGTTTTGGCGGGCTTGAGCATGCTGGGTGTGCGGCTCGGCGCGCGGGTCATGCAATGGCTGATGGTCCTCAAAGTCGGCGCGCTGGCAGTGATCGCGCTGTTTGCGCTGGCGCTCCAGGCGGGGAGCTGGTCGAACTTTGTCCCGTTCATCGCGCAGCGGGCAGGATCGGACCCGTTACCGGGAGCACTCGCGCCCGCTTTGATCGGCGGATTTTTCGCGTTTGGCGGTTGGTGGGAAATCGCGAAGCTCGGCGGTGAAGCGAAGGATCCGGCGCGCACCATGCCGCGGGCGCTCGCGCTCGGCGTCATCGCCGTGACAGCCATTTATGTCTTTACGAGCGCGATTTTTCTCTATCTCGTGCCACTCGATCGCGTGACATCGGGTGAGACCTTTGCGGCACAGGCGGGCGCGGCCTTGTTCGGCCCGTCGGGCGGCCGCGTATTCGCCGCGATCGTTATCGTTGCCATCCTGGGAAGCCTGTTCGCGCTGCTGATGGCACTGCCGCGAGTTTATTATGCCATGGCTCGCGATGGCGTCTTTTTCAAAGCCGTAGCCGCTGTGCACCCACGGTTCGGAACTCCCATACGCGCCGTCGCCATTCAAGCGACATTGGCGTCCCTCTTCGTGCTGTTCGGCACGTTCCAGCAGATTCTGAACTACTTCATCTTTGTGACCGTCGTATTCCTGGCGCTGACCGTGGCAGGGCTGCTGGTCCTGCGGCGTCGCGAAGGGATCGAGCGATATCGCATACCCGGTTACCCCGTGACGCCCTTTCTCTTTCTGCTCCTTGTCGCCGTCTTGCTGATGCTGCTCGGCGGGCATGATCCGAAACAGGCCGCGTTAGGCGTCGGCGTCGTAGCACTCGGCATACCCGTGTATCTGTTGGCGTTTCGTCACAAGCCCACTCGCAACCGGAATTCCGCTGATGACCTGGATTCGCACCATCCCACTGCCCGAAGCCGACGAGAAGCTGCGCTGGGCGATTGAATCCCAGCGCGCCCTCTATCCCAAAGAGTACGCCGACCCAGTCCATCCGACTCCGGACGGCAGCACGTCGGGGATCGTGGCATCACACAGCCTGATTCCCGAGGCGCTCTACCATGCGTTCGCCACGTTCGGGGCGTTGATGTCACCCGATCTGCCGCTCACCCGGCGGCAGCACGAGATGATTACGACCGTCGTCTCGGTCGCGAATCGTTGTCGCTACTGAATCGAATCGCACGCAGAGTTTCTGCGTCGGGTGACGTTGGATAAAGAGCTGGTCGCCGCGCTGGAAGAGGACTACACGAAGGCGCCGCTGTCGGACGCCGACCGCGCAATGCTGGACTACGTCGTCCAGCTGACCCGCGACGCGACGCGCATCGGCCCACAGTATCATCAGCGGCTGCGTGCCGCGGGCTTCGATGACCGCGGCATTCTGCAAATCACGCTGATTGCCGCCTGGTTCAACTACATCAACCGTGTGGCCGATGCGTTAGGCGTCGGTCGGGACAGCTCCGGCTAACTGCCGACTTTGCTCAGGCATGCGCGACGGCCGGCTGGCGTTTCTCGCGCGCTCGCAAGGCCTGCGCCGCCACGCCGACTGGAGCGACGAGCAGCGACGTCGGCAGATGATTGATCAGGCTCTCGGTCACGCTGCCCAGCAGCACGCGCTGCGCCCATCCCTTGCCGTGCGAACCCACGACCAGCACGTCGGCCTTCCAGTTCGCCGCTTCGCGGAGCAGCGTGTCGACGACCGTCCCGTGCCGCACGAATTTTTCGACGCCCGGCGCTTTGACGAGCGGCCATATCTCGCGCTCCAGCGTCTCC
>DASZNX010000018.1:0-1740 GCA_035551075.1 Gemmatimonadales bacterium
ACCTACACAACGCACATCGCGGTCACCGCGCAGGGTGAGATCTTGATCGCGGGGCAAAGCGCTCCCCCTCAGGCTCTTTTCGGTGAGACCGATGCTCTCCTGTCGGTGGCGACGCTGGCCGGCATTTTTCGCACGACCCACATCGGTCAGGGACTTCGGCCAGTTCCGATGACGGAGGATCAGATCAAGCGAACCGCTGCTGCGCGGCGGGCGGGGGCTCGACGGCGAAGCGCAGCCGGCGGTCGTGGCGTTGTAGCTTGCGAGAATTGAGTCGTTCGCACCCATGACGGAGTGCCTCGGTGACGAGCGGGTCTCGAACGTTCTCGTAGAACACGACGCGCTCCTGGTCGGGCGAGATCTCCTTGCGGCCGCGCATCGGCATGACGCGCTGCAAGAACGTCTGCGGCGTCATCGGCATCGTCGGGAGATACTCGCGTACCGCGAACGAGATCAGCTGGAGCGCTGTGAGCTTGGTAGCGGTGAGGATCGTGTCCTGGGTGGTGTCGAGTTGACGGATGGTGCGTTGTGGTTCGAGGTGGCGTCTGCGGTCCACGAACTCGGCCGCGCGCTTCGTGAGCACGTCGCGGCGGCTGCGGCTCTTGTCGAGGGCGGCGCGCGTGGCGGTCGCGAGCTTCGCAGTCTTTTCGGCGTGGACGAGCGCCTGCTGATGGTCCAGCGCGGCGCGCGCGAACATCTTGCCGCCGGTCTTGCCCTGCGCGATGAGCTCATCGAGCCGCCCACGCCGGGTCGCGAGCGCGGATTCGGCGTGCCGCTGATCGCGCGCGTGCTCCACGACCGCGGCTTCGAGAGCAGCGTTTTTTTCGTCGAGCTCGCGGAGCGTGTCGGCATCGCGCTTGGCGTTGCCCTCGAGCCGCTCGAGCTCGCTGACCACGGCGACGTTCGCGACGATCCGGCCGCAGTTGCCGCGATGTTCGCTGAGCCCGAGCGCGTTGCCGTCCTTGAACGCGTTCTCCTGCACAGGCCAGCGACGGAAGTAGAGGTCGGCCAGATCGTGTCCCTCCATGCCGAGCGCGAGTCCGGTCGTGAGCAACACGGTATCGACGTCGCGGTGCGCTCGGCGCACCAGCAGCGCGCCGACCTCGAGTGAGCGCCCGGTTGCCTTGTGCACGAGCGTAGCATGCGCGATCCGTAGCTCGTCGTTGTCGCGATACGGTCGGTAGTACGAACCGCGCGTGTAGGTCAGCTCCAGCGACGGCACGCGCGATGGCTTGAGCGGTGTGATCAGCACCCGCTTGGCCTTCGCGAACGACTCGAGCAGATCGAACGTGCAACCTTCCGCATCGATCACCACTGCGCGCTCGACGTCGGTCTCGAGCGCGGTCTCGGCTTGCTCGACCAGATCGATCAGGCGCGGCGCCAGCGGCGCCGATCCGCTTTGCACCGACAGTACGACCGGGGTGCCCGCGCCTGTGTGCGCATAGGTCGTGGTGATGCACGGCATCACTCGATTGATGTGAGACACCTTGCCGCTCTGGGTGAACAGCGAGCTCCAGACCTCCTTGGCATGATTGTCGATGTAGAGTGCCGCCATCGCGCCCGGCTCGCCCCAGCGCTGCTCCGCGACCTCGTGCCACCGGAGCGCCGTTGCTTCGATCAGCGGTTGCGCCGCTCCCGAGATCGCGAGCGCCGAAACGAACTTGGCCAGTGTCGCCGGCATGTACGCGAAGCCCGTCAGCGATTCCAGGCCTGCCACGTCCGGTGCACGCAGCGCATCCCATC
>DASZNX010000019.1:0-4118 GCA_035551075.1 Gemmatimonadales bacterium
GTGATCGAGCTGCGCGATTACGCGATGACGCCCGATCAGCTGCTCGGCATCATTCGTCACTTCGATCAGCCGTTCGCCGACACGAGCTGCATCCCGATGTATTGGGTCTCGCGCGCGATTCGGGAGCACGGGATCATCTGCACGCTGTCGGGCGACGGCGGCGACGAAGCCTTTGGCGGCTACCAGCGTTTCTGGCGCGCCAACCGGCTGGCGCGCGTGATGCGCCTGCCGGCGTGGGCACGCGCGGCCGCGTTGCGCGTCGGTCAGAACCTCTCGGCTCATACGCGCAACATGGGTCGCCAACTCGCCAAGGCGATGGCCTTCGCGGAGGGCGGCCGTCAGGACTCCGCCATCCTGCTCGCGGGTCTCTCCACCTATCTGACGGAAGATCAGAAACGCGAGCTGCTCCTGCCCTGCGCGGAGCCGTTTGAGCCGGTGTTCCGGCACTTCAATGGCTACCGCCCTGCCGGCACCGACGATCTCGAGGAGCTCTCGCGTCGCATGACGGAGACGCTGTTCACTGTGAGCCTGCCATCCGACATGCTCCGCAAGGTGGACATGATGAGCATGCGGGCGAGCATCGAAGTCCGCGTCCCGCTGCTCGACGAAGACGTCGTCGCGTTCGGTCTGTCGCTCCCGCATCGACTCAAGAGCGATGGGCGCGAAGGGAAACTCGTCTTACGTGCGCTCGCGCGGGAATGGCTGCCCCAAGAAGTGGCGCAGCATCCCAAGCACGGCTTTGCCATCCCTCTCGACGTGATGGCTACTCCCGCGCTGCATGCGCTGTTGGGCGACCTGCTCCTCGGCAGCGATGCGCACACCGGTTGGTTTTTGAATCGCGCACTGGTGCGAGACTGGCTCGTCAAATTCCGCCGCGCTGCGGCGGGCGAATCGGGCGGCGCCATCAGTCGCGAAGGACTCTATCGCCGCGTGTTCATGATTCTGTCGCTCGAGTTGTGGATGAGGGAACATCGTTTGAGCTGGTGATGGCGCGGTTTGTGCATCGGAGACACACAATGAAACTTGCGGTGTTCACGAGTTGGTATCCCGCGCGGATCACCACCTTCTTCGAACGGGACATGCGCGCGCTGGTCGAGGCGGGCGTGGAGCTCGAGGTGTTCGTCATCGGTCCACTCGATGCGTCGATGTGGTCGAACACGCTCGACCTCCTCGGTCCCCAGCATCTGCCGCGCAATCGCGTACACCACCTGACCATCCCCGCCAGCATCGTTCCGGCGCTCCGCACCCTGGTGCGTCATCCCCTGCTCTCGGTCGCCGACGCATGGAAGGTATTGTCCGCCGCGGCGCGTCAGGGCCGCGGGCCATTCGCGAAGAGCGCGTACGTCTTTCCCAAGGCATGGGCCTGGGCGAGTCAGTATGGGGACTCGGGCGGGGGCCGGGGCCGATTCGATCATGTGCTGGCGTACTGGGGCAACTACGCGGGGACCTGCGCCTACGCATTCCATCGCCTCACCGAAGCGCGGTCCAAGCGCCGCATCCCGTTTTCGATCTGGATGCATGCCGGCATCGATCTCTACCGCGATCCGATCTTTCTGCGTGAAAAGCTGCTCTACGCCGACAACATCATCACGTGCTGCGAGTTCAACCAGGAATTCATGGCGCAGCTGTTTCCGGACGCGCAGCGCCAGATCATGGCGAAAGTGCACGTCTGTCACCACGGGCTCGACCTCGCCCGCTTTCCATTCCGGACCGACGGCCGCGCGCCCAATCGCGTCATCGCCGTCGGCAGGCTGCGCAAGCACAAAGGATTCGACTACCTGATTCGCGCCGCCGCCGTGCTCGCCGAGCGTGGGCGCGATATCACCGTCGAGCTGGTGGGCGACGGCAGCGAGCGCGAGAACCTGCGCGATCTGGCCGCCGAGCTGGGCATTCTGGAGCGAGTCGAGCTGCGTGGCTGGTTGTCGAATGCCGACGTCATGCGCGCGATGAGCGAAGCCGCCGTTCTCGTCCATCCATCTGAAGGATTGGGCGATGGGCTGCCGAATGTCGTACGCGAAGCGATGGCCGTGGGCACCCCGGTCATCGGCTCCAACGTCGCGGGCATTCCGGACGCGCTCCAGGACGGATGCGGGGTGCTGGTGCCCCCGCGCGACGTCGCCGCCCTGGCGGATGCGCTCGATCAGTTGCTCGCCGATCCACAGAAGCGTCACGATATCGCGACGCACGCGCGTGCCCGCGTCGCCGACCACTACGATCTCTGGCGCAATGGCGCGCGCCTCGCCCACCTGCTCGAGTCGACGCGCCGCGGGAAACGACAATCCCCGGCCGCGGGCGTGCCGCTCGCTGAGCCCTCGCCCCAATGCTGACCAAACGGCCGGCCCCCCCCCCCGCCGTCGCGCCCGTTGATCAGCACAGGCTCGTCATCCTGCGCCTGCTCCTCGACGATCCCCGGCTCGATCTCGCCGAGCTCGACTGGGCCGCTGTTCGCACGATCGCCGAGCACACAGGGGTCATCGTGCGTGTCGCGGATGCGGTCGCACGGCGTCGGGGGGGGGAGCCGCTGCCGCCTCACCTCGCCGAAAGCGCGGCCCGGGCATGCGGTCGAACGCAGCGCGTCCTCGAGATTGTCGATCAGCTCGGCGCGGCATGCACACGCCAGGGCATCGCTCACGCGGTGTTGAAGACTGCCGAGCGCTACCCTGACACGGGGCGCGACATTGACTTGCTGATTTCCGCCGCGCGCCGCGATACACCGATACTCAGGTCGTTGCCGGCTATTGCTCGGAGGCGGACCTGGCGCCACCGGATCGCCGGCTCTTCCACCTTTACGGCGGCCCACGGCATCGTCATCGACATCTGGCACGGCCGCCTCGGCAGTCTGGGCGAGCATGCGCGTTTCGCCCGGCTCCTGCTGGAGCGCGCCCGTCCCGTCGCGGTCGGTGTCACGTCATTCGTCGCGCCAACTCCGGAAGATCACCTTCTGCTCATTGCCGCGCAGCAAATGTTCACGCGACCTGCGCTGCGGCTCGCCGATGTCTACTGGACCATCGCGACGCTGAAGGACCGGCAGCTGAACTGGGATTACCTGTTCGCGACCGCGCTCTCGATGGGCATTGGTGCCGCGCTCGGCACGTACCTGCGGTACGTCAATCGCCTCTACGCACACGCGTTCGACCGGCCGCTGCTCGCGGACCACGTCACCACTCGATTCGAAGGCTCGGTGCATGACGCGGAGCGCTTTCCCGCGCCGCGTATCGCCGCTCGCCATTACTTGCAACAAATCGGCGCGACGCTCGAGTCGGGTCGCTGGCACAGTGCCGCACGGCTGTCGCTGCTGCCCGTCGTCGCCGCCGCCGCGCTGACGCATCGGAGGATACGATGAACCCGCTGTTCTTGGCGTGCTATCACCGCATGCCGGCATCGCTGCGCTCCACCGCCGCGACGATGCGTGGATGGTACCTCCGCCGGTGGCGTTACGCGAAGGGCAGTGATCAGCTGGCGATGGAGGCGCTCGAGCGCGACCGCTGGACGGCCGCGCAATGGCGCCGCTGGCAGGAGGAGCGGATCGCCTATGTGCTGCATCGCGCCGCCACGCGCGTCCCGTACTACCGCGAACAGTGGGCGGCGCGGCGTCGCAACGGCGATCACTCCTCACCCGAGCTGCTCGCCAATTGGCCGGTGCTCGAGAAGGACGCCGTGCGCGCCAACCCTCGCGCGTTTCTGGTGGACGACTGTGATCCGCGACAGATGTTTCATGAGCAGACCAGCGGCACGACGGGAAAGCCGCTCGACATTTGGCGGACCCGGCAGACGGTGTCGGCGTTACATGCAATCGCGGATGCGCGGACGCGTATGTGGGACGGCATTCCCAACGAAGCGCGGTGGGCCCGGCTCGGCGGGCAGCTCGTGATTCCCGTGAAGCAGCGTCGCCCGCCGTTCTGGGTCTGGAATGCCGCGATGCGCCAGTTGTATCTCTCGTCCTTTCATCTCGCCCCGGATCTCATTCCGCACTATCTCGACGCATTGGTGCGCTATCGGATTGTGTACATCGCCGGGTATCCATCGTCGCTGTACGCCCTGGCGCAGGAAGCCGTGCGGCTGCGCCGAACCGATCTCAAGCTGACCGCGATCTACACGAACGCCGAGCCGGTACTGCC
>DASZNX010000020.1:0-6436 GCA_035551075.1 Gemmatimonadales bacterium
TGCTTGCCGCCGCGCGAGGGGACGCGGACCGACGCGGGGAGAAACTTCGCGACCGGATCATCGAGCCGCACCTCGCCGCGTGCCGCCATATCGGCAAGCAGTGTTGCCGTGAAGGTTTTGGTGATTGACCCGATCTCGAACACCTGAGCGACATCCACACCAACGGCCACGAACCGCCGTGCGCCGTTCGCATCCAACAAACCAACGACGATACCGCTGCCATGCTTTCCGCTGTCGGGAAACGCGGCTAGCACCCGCTGCATGACTAGCTCTCGAACCGCCGAATCCGGCGGCAGTTGCGGCGTTTGCTGGATGGTGAGCAGAAGGGCGACGGCAGCCGTGATAGGCATGCGCGAATTTAGTATTTTCAGCACCCGAGTGCTCGTCCCCAAACTCGTTACCACACTCGAGGGCTACACCCGGGAGCAGTTCACCCGGGACGTCATTGCTGGCGTCATCGTCGGGATCGTAGCCCTGCCGCTCGCCATCGCGTTTGCGATCGCGAGTGGATTGAGTCCCGAGCGCGGGCTCTACACGGCGATCGTCGCCGGCTTTCTCATCTCGCTGCTCGGCGGCTCGCGCGTGCAGATCGGCGGACCGACCGGCGCGTTCGTCGTCATCGTGTCGGGGATCGTCGCGAAATACGGTGTCGACGGTCTCGTGATCGCGACGCTCATGGGCGGATTCATCCTCGTCGCGTTCGGGCTGCTGCGCCTCGGCGGAGCGATCAAGTTCATTCCCTATCCGGTCACCATCGGATTCACGAGCGGCATTGCGCTCATCATCTTCTCGAGCCAGGTCCGCGACCTGCTCGGCCTCGACATGCCGTCTGTCCCCTCGGCGTTCCTGCCGAAGTGGGACGCTTACGCCCACGCGTTCGACACCGTGAATCCCTGGGCGCTCGTCGTCGCCGTCGCCACCCTGGCCATCATTGCGCTCTGGCCACGGGTGTCCACGCGCGTGCCCGGACCGTTCGTGGCCCTGATCGTCACGACGTTGTTGACGCAGCTGCTGCACCTTCCGGTCGAGACGATCGGCGCGCGCTTCGGTGCGATCCATGCGGGGCTGCCGCGACCGACCATCCCGCACCTGTCGCTGGCCACCATCGGCGGCCTCGCCGGCCCGGCGTTCACCGTCGCGATGCTCGGCGCCATCGAGTCGCTGCTGTCGGCCGTTGTGGCCGACGGGATGATCGGGGGCCGGCATCGCTCCAACATGGAGCTCGTCGCCCAGGGCGTGGCGAACATTGCGTCGCCGCTGTTCGGCGGCATGCCGGCGACGGGCGCGATCGCGCGCACGGCCACGAACGTCAAGAATGGGGGTCGCACGCCGGTCGCCGGGATGGTGCACGCGATCACGCTGCTCTTGATCACGCTGTTCTTCGGACGCTGGGCGGGGTTCATTCCCCTTGCGACGCTCGCCGCGATCCTCGTGGTCGTCGCCTTCCACATGAGCGAATGGCGGACGTTCGTATCGGAATTCCGGGCGCCCAAAAGCGACGTCGCCGTTCTGTTGACCACGTTCCTGCTGACTGTGCTCGTCGATCTCACCGTCGCGATCGAGGTCGGGATGGTGCTCGCGGCCTTCCTCTTCATGCGGCGCATGGCCGAGGTGACCAACATCAGCGTGCTGACGCACGAGTTTACGGATCCGGTGGACGATTTCGAGCACGATCCCAATGCCGTGCGGAATCGCGCCATTCCGGAAGGCGTGCAGGTCTACGAAATCACCGGGCCCTTCTTCTTCGGCGCCGCGGAAATGTTCAAGGATCGGGTGGGCCGGATCGCCGGCAAGCCGAAGGTGCTGATCGTTCGGATGCGGCATGTCCCGGCGATCGACTCGACGGGCTTGCACGCGCTGCGCGAGCTGATTCACCGCAGCCGGCGGGAAGGTATACTCGTCATTCTCTCCGACGTGCACGCGCAGCCGGTCGTCGCGCTGGAGCGCTCCGGGTTGTATGACGAGCTCACCGAGGACAACGTGCACGGCAATATCGACGATGCCTTGAATCGGGCCCGCGAGTATCTCGGCCTGCCGCCGGTGCCGCGACCGATGTTCGCCACGCCCACCGTCGCGCGCGAGTCTAAAGAAACACTTACGTCGCCTTCATGAAGGTGCGAACGCGTCCCAGAACCTCCGCTCATCTTCAGCGCGGAGGATGCGCCAATCCGCTTAGTGCCGGCGCTCGACCGACCAGTGTCCGGTTTGTGTCGCGCCCGACGCGAGCCGCGTGGTATAGCTGCCGGAGATCGAGTCGCCCTTGAGCTCGCCGCTAAACGTCGTGAGCAGCCGCGATCCTGTCTGCGGATCGGCATACGGATCCAGCGTGCCGCTGACCTTGCCTTGCTCTACCCGCACGAATCGAATCGTCAACACCTTGGAGGCGGGGGCCTGATTCGCGCCGGAGGGTTGCGCGGTCGGGTTTTCCGGTGAACGCCACGGCGTCAGGGGGACGCCCGTCGCGTTCGGCACCATCACGACGTCGCCGAACGCCGAATCTCCCGCGGAGCGTAGCGTGAAGGTGATGCTGCCGGCGCGGCCGGACTCGGCGCTGCTGTAGGCGCCGGACCACTCGCCGATCAGGCTCGACAGGTCGGCGGCGGGCCCGACCAGCGGGACATGAGGTTGGGAAGCACCGCACGCAGTGAGCGATGCGGAGAGCAGCAGGTAAGTCACCGTCTCGGAGCGGGACATGATCGCCTCGCGAAAGGGGTTGTGGCGGCTGTTGCGCGACGGCGACGCGCTCCTCGGCATATACAATGAAGCCCGAAGGCCAAATTGTCACGGTGCGGGACTTAGCGCATATCTAGGCGATGGAACCGT
This sequence comes from Gemmatimonadales bacterium, assembly GCA_035551075.1. GTDB lineage: Bacteria > Gemmatimonadota > Gemmatimonadetes > Gemmatimonadales > GWC2-71-9 > 20CM-2-65-7. The sequence continues at coordinate 2,824 of DASZNX010000020.1, forward strand.
CCCTCGAGCGAGGGGAAGCCACACGCATCCGTGAGCGTTTTGAGCGACTCCTCGCCGCGGGCGTCGCGATTTTTTCGCAGCACGACCTCAAGCACGTACTCCAACAGATAGTGGATGCGGCCCGGGAGGTTGTAGGCGCCCGGTACGCCGCGCTCGGCGTACTCGGTCCGGACGGGGCGTCGCTGGTCGAATTCGTCACCTCCGGTATCGACGACGCGGCGCGCCAGCGGATTGGCGATCTGCCGCGCGGCCGGGGGCTGCTCGGCGCGGTGATCCGCGAAGGGAAGCCAATGCGTTCGAGCGACATCAACCGCCACCCGCAGCGGTATGGATTTCCTCCCCAGCATCCCCCGATGAAGTCGTTCCTCGGCGTCCCGGTGAAGGGGCGTGGCGGTGTGTTCGGCAATCTGTACCTCACCGAAAAAATTGACGCTGTGGAGTTCAGCGACGAAGACGAAGCGATCGCCGTATTGCTGGCGTCACAAGCGGCGGTGGCTGTCGAGAATGCGCGGCTCTACGGCGAGAGCGAACAGCTGGTGGGTCAGATCCGCGCCATGCAACGGCAGCGCGACCTGTTTTTCGCCATGATGAACCACGAGCTGCGCAATGCGCTCACGGGGGTGTACGGGTGGGCCGAGCGGTTGGTACGACGCAAGTCGCCGGAGATTTCGGATCAGGCGGCGCGGGAAGTGTACGAAGCGGCGGACCGCACGATTGTACTGCTCAACAATTTTCTCGACTTGATGCGTCTCGATGCCGGTAAGGTGCGCCCGGTGATGCGCGACGTCGACATCGCGTCGGCAATCGAGCGGATATTCATGAGCAGCGAGCCGGCCGCAGCCGCGAAGCACATTCGTCTCGAGATGGCACTCGACGGCGCGCCGGAGACCATCCGCACCGATCCTGTGCGACTCGAGCAGATTCTGGTGAACCTGCTGTCCAACGCAATCCGCCACAGTCCCGCAGATGGTTCGGTGGACATGAAGGTTGCCGTCAGCGAAGGCAGGGTGGCATTTGGGGTGATCGACCGCGGTCCCGGCGTACCGGTCGAGCTGAAGCACCGGATTTTCGAGCCGTTCGAACGCTTCGATCCTCACTCGGGCCTGGGCACGGGGCTCGGTCTCGCCGTCTCACGCAGGCTCGCAGAAGCGCTCGGCGGTGCGCTCACGGTCGAGGACACCCCCGGCGGGGGCGCGACCTTCATTCTGAAGCTTCCTTCATCAACCCTTTAGAAACGGTTCAACGGGGCACGGCTAGCGTCTCATTCATGAAGATTCTCGTGGTGGAGGACGACCGGAAGGTCGCGGGCTTTATCGAGCAGGGGTTGCGGGAGGAAGGGTACGTCGTCGACGTGGCCGCCGACGGCGAGCAGGGGACCATGCTCGCGCACGTGTACGAGTACGATATGCTCGTGCTCGATGTCATGCTGCCCAAGAAGACCGGATTGCAGCTCGCGGCCGAGCTCCGGCGTGAAGGAAAAGCGACGCCGATCTTGATGCTGACGGCGCGGGACACGACCGAAGACGTGGTTCGCGGCCTGGACGCTGGCGCTGACGACTACCTCACCAAGCCGTTCAAGTTCGATGAGCTGCTCGCCCGCGTGCGCGCGCTCGTGCGTCGCGGCGGGTCGGGTCGCACGGAGCTGCTGCGCTACGGCAGCGTGGAGCTCGATCGCCTGAAGCACAAAGCGCGGGTCGACGGCAAGAGTCTCGATCTCACGCCGAAAGAATTCCACTTGCTGCAGCATTTCCTGCTGCATCCGGAGGAAGTGGTGCGGCGCACCGAGCTCCTCGAAAAGGTGTGGGACATGCACTTCGATCCGGAAAGCAATGTGGTCGACGTGCACGTCGGTAACCTGCGCCGCAAGCTGCGCCAGGCGGCGGGCACCGATCTCATCGAAACCGTTCGCGGAGTCGGGTTCCGCCTCCAGACCCCGGATCGAGCCGAGGCGTGACCGCGAAGGCCTCGCTGCGCCGCACGCTGGCCGTGCGGTTTGCGGCGACGATGGCCGTGGGTCTGCTGCTCGCAACCGGAACGTTCTACTGGGCCGCGGCGCGCGAGCTGCACGACGCGCTCTCCATCGCCGCGCTGGAGCGCGATCTCGTCCTCGTCCTGCTTGCGATCCTTTTTTCCGGAACCGCAGCCACGCTGATGGGCGCCTGGCACTTCACCTCATCGGCGGTGCGGCCGGTCGCTGAGATCACGGCCCAGGCCACCCGGATCGAGGCCGGCACGCTAAACCAAAGGATTATCGCCCACGCCGAGACGGAAGAGTATGAAGGTCTCGTGGCCGTTCTGAACCGCATGCTCGAGCGACTCGAGCGGGGGTTCGCGGCGCAACGGCGGTTGACATCCGATGTGAGTCATGAGCTCCGGACCCCGCTCACTGCTTTGCGCGGCGAAATCGAAGTCGCACTTCGCGCGCCGCGCACGCAGCGCGAGTATCAGCTCGTACTGCGCAGCGCGCTGGAAGAGATCGAGCGCCTGACCACCATGAGCGAAGATCTGCTGCTCATCACCCGGGCCGACGCGCGGCTGCTGTCGCTGCACCGCACGCCGACGAGCGTTCCGGACCTGGTCAACGAATCGCTCGACGACTACCACACCGTCATCGAAGAGAAAGGCATCACGGTGGGGCGGGAGCTGCACGGCGGCCAAAGCGTGTCGATCGATCCGGAGCTGGTGGGCCGCATTGTCGACCACCTGCTCGACAATGCCGTGACGCATACGCCCGCTGGCGGCCGCATCGATGTCGGTGTGGAAGACGCCGCCAGCGGCGGCGTGCGCCTGACGGTTGCCAACACGGGATCGGTGATCGCGGCGGAAGACTTGCCGCATCTCTTCGAGCCGTTTTACCGGGCCGACACGGCGCGCACGCGCTCCGACGAAGGGGGAACAGGGCTAGGTCTGGCGATGGTGGCCGCCATCGCGCAGCTCCACGACGGTACCGCCCGGGTCGCGCCGCAACCTGCCGGAGGTGCTCGCTTCGAAGTCGAACTGGGAGGCTCCAATGACTGACACGCCCAAGGAACAACATCCCAGAGGCACGTTGCTGCTGGTCGGTCTCTATGGGCTGCTGTTCGCCGCTTCGTGGTTCGCCGTCTACTTCTTCGTATATCTGCAGCGCGGAGGGGTGACACCATGAACGTCCCTCTATATGAGAAGCTCTGGATGTGGGCGTCCGGCACCCTGATCGTCGCGTTTGTCGCGACGATCGTCGTGGGCCTCGCGGGCAGCGCGCTGCAGCCGCCCAGTCATGTCGAGACGATCGATCCGACCAAAGTCTGGAGCGACCCGCGGTTCAAGCAGCGTGGCGTTGCGGCGACATCGAACGGGGCGACGGTCGTCATGATCGCCATGATGTTCGCCTATCAGCCCGCCGAAATTCATGTTCCCGCGGGCAAGCCGGTCACGTTCCGGCTGACGAGCGCCGACGTGATCCATGGCTTCGAAATCGTCGGCACGAACGGCAATACGATGGTCGTGCCGGGCTATGTCAGCCAGTTCACGACGGTATTTCATACGCCCGGCGAGTATCTCATCGTTTGCAACGAGTACTGCGGGCTGAGCCATCATCTCATGTCGGCGAAGCTGATCGTCGAAGGAGCGCGGC
>DASZNX010000021.1:0-1669 GCA_035551075.1 Gemmatimonadales bacterium
GTGCGTGTCGCAGCGTTGACACCCGTCGACTTGATGTAGTGAAGATTTCCGCCCAACCCGCCGTACCAGGATCCGTGGAGTGCGTAGTCGAAACGGACCGACAGGTTTCCCGAGAAGTCCGTTTGGCCGTCCGTCTGAAAGCGATGAATGTCGAGTGCCGGCTCGAGGGCGACCTTTTCGCTGAGTGGCAGGATCGCAAATACCGTAGGCGGGAGCGCGACGGCCCGGAAGATGGAGGCCACGCTGCCGAGCGCATTGCCCAGCGCGCCGCCGTAACCGGGGAACGACAGGGCAACGATGGAACCAGTTCCAATCAAGTGCGCGTCGGCGTATCCGCCCGCGATTCCGAGCTCGGTCCTCCACGCCCGATCCGATCGTGTCGATGTCGCACCAGAGCTATGCGCAGTACCACTATGACTCGTAACCGTCGACAGGCCGAACAGGAGAGAGTACACGTCAGCGGGCGGAGCATTGCTTGCCTTCCCAAAGAATGTCGTACGGCCTTCGAAGCGCGCGCCCAACGCCCGGTTCAGTCGAAACCGATACCCGACCGCTCCCTGAACGCCGAGCTGTGTCTCGTTCGCAAGACCGTTGTTGTACGCGAGCGCTCCACCGGCCGCGGCGTAGAGGTTCCTCGTCAGCGCGTAATCGCCGCGCAATCCCACGCTCAAAAACGTCACCGTCAATCCGGACGAAAACTGCGAGGCACCAAAATCCGTCTCGACGGCAAATTTCGGCGACCACGGAATGATGAAGTAGAGACCGGCCGAGGACGGCAGGACATTACCGAGGTTGAAGCCGGGAAGACTGAAGGCGTCGGTTGGATCGGCGCCGGAGCCGGCGCTCACGAGACGCGTATATCCCGTCTGAATTCCGAGCTCGGTGCGCCATTGAGCGTCGAGTGGTGAAACGAGCGCGGTCGCCAGCGCGAGAAGGGAGGGGACGATCATCCGGCGCACGGTGATTCCTCCGAGATGTTGGTCGGACGGCGGGAAGGCGCCCCAATATTGAAAAAAGAGGCTTAAATGCAATGCCGTTTTGGAGGACTCCCCTTTTGGGTGCGCGCCTCTATATTGACGGGCATATTGTGAAACAGTTCACAAGCGACACGAACACCCCGCTCCTTAGCACCCTGTTCCGGAGGAGTCCCGCAATGCGCTTCGCTTTGCTCACGACCGTCGTCGCCATTGGCGCGCTCGCCTGTGGCAAGAAGGGCGACCAGACCCAGACCCAGCAGCCGCAGGCGGCCCCCCCTCCAGCGGCTCCCGCGGCGGGTGGCGCGCAAACGGCAGCGCCGACGGGTCCCGTGGTCGAGGTCAAGATGACCGGAAACGGTAGCACGAAGGCGGCGTACGAGCCCGCTTCTCTCACGATCGCGCCGGGGACCACAGTGCGCTTCATCAATGTTTCGGGCGGGCCGCACAACATCACGTTCTGGCAGGATTCGATTCCGGCCGGCGCCGCGGCGGCGCTCAATGCCAACATGAAGAACACCGTCGACAATCTCTCGGGCGCGTTCCTCACGCAGCCCAACGAGACCTACGACGTGTCGTTCGCCAACGCGCCGAAAGGGACGTACAAGGGCTATTGCACGCCCCACCTGACGCTTGGCATGAAGATCAACATCAAGGTTCAGTAGAATCGTTGCTCGAGAGCGGCGGCCCCGGAC
>DASZNX010000022.1:0-10104 GCA_035551075.1 Gemmatimonadales bacterium
CTCGCATGCTATCTGGTCGCCGGACGGGCGCACGCTGTATTGCAAAGTGCACGACGCGCGCGGCTTCACATCATTCTGGAGTGTGAGCGCGCAGGGTGGGCGTCCGCGTCTGTTGCTCCGGATGGATGATCCCGCCTGGCAATCGACCCGCAACGACTTTGCGACCGACGGCAAGCGCCTATTCTTCGACGTGGAGGACCGGCAGAGCGACGTCTTTGTCGCGCAGCTCGTCCCGCGCTAAGAGTCCCATCTCCTCGAGAAAGCCGCTGCCGCCGGTGTCGCGCCCAAACCGCTGCGCGACGCGGGTGAGCGTCAACCGCTGGCGCGCGCGCGTCATTCCGACGTACAGCAACCGCCGTGCTTCTTCCACTTCATCGGTCGTGGGTTGGTAACCGAGCAGCTCGTTGTCCTCGACGCCGAGCACGTACACCCGCGAAAACTCGAGCCCCTTCGTCGCATGGAGCGTGAGCAGATTGATGCGGGCTGGCGCAGGCGCGGCATCGTCAGACTTCGACAATGCCACCCGTTCCAATAATGCATCGATACTATCGGCAAGCGTCGCCTTCTCATCGACGAGCGCGCGCAGGCGCGCGACTGCCGATGCATAGCGTTGCGCCGGATCGCGCTGCGCGCGGAGTCGCGCCATGAGCTTGTAGCCGCCGAGGCGCTCGATGACCTGGTCGAGCGTCGGCATGTCGGGCGTGCGGACGCTCGCGTACAACTCGAGCGCATCGCTGTAGGGGCCCAGCGCACGATAGCGACCGATCTCGAAAAGCAGCTCGTGCTCGGTGCTCGGTGTCCGGTCATGCAACGCCAATCCCACGGCCAGGCAGTCCAGCAGATCGGCCCGCACGGCCTTTCTCGCCCGCGTCGTGCGCTGCTGCTCGAGCGCGCGATAGACGTGAGCCAACGTGACCGCGTCGTCGAGCGCGTGATGCGCGCGACCGCAATCGATTCCGAAGCGGTGCGCGATGTCTTCCTGGGTCGCGCGATCGTGCGACAGCGACTTCGCGAGCAGCAGCGTGTCGTAGAACACGAGCCCCTTGGCGCCGTCCGGACCCGCGAGGCGCTTCAACACCGGGATATCGAAGTGCTGGCCGTTGTGGGCGATCAGGACGTCGTCACCGACGAAGGCGCGAAACTGCGGGAAGACTTCGGCAAACGGCGCGGCTGCTGCAACGTCGGCATCGGTGTAGCCGTGAATCTCGGTCGCGCGCGGCGTGATGGGACGGTACGGGTTCACCATGGCGTGGAAACGATCGACGATCTCGCCGCTCACCACGCGCGCCGCGCCGATTTCGATCACGCCGCAGGTAGTGACGTCGTTATCTGTGGTCTCGAAATCGAAGGTGACGTAGCGCGCGAGGGTCGTATTGAAGTCTCGAGCGTGGTCGCGTTGGAGTGCTTTGAAGACAGCGAGCGGGTCTTGCGCTCGGATGAGTAATGCACCCGGCGGCGCCGTCGTGTCGAAAGGCACGTCCGGCCACTCGGCGGGATCGGTCAGCTCATCATGGCGTTCCTCGAGTTTGTTGCGATATGGACCCGCGGCCTGCGAGAGAATCTCGTCGATCACCGCGGCCACTGTGCCGTGTGCACGCGGCAACGATCGCAGGTTTTCCACCTGATAGATGAGCCGCCAGAGCTTCTTGGTATCGGGATGCTGTCCCGGCAGGCGCTGCGCGAGCTCGCGAATCGACGCGAGGAACGGCCTGGTCTCGTCGAGCGCCGCTTCGACTTCCTGGAGAAAGTGCGCCGACAGCACGATGCGCGCGAACGCGTGGAGCGCGCCCGACTCCTCGGGCATGCGGACGATCCGCAGCGCCGCGATGACGTAGCCGATCACGGGATCCTCGATGAGCGAGCGGCCGCGCGCGAGCCGGCAGGGGATGCCGGCACGCAGCAGCCGGCCCTCGAGATATTCGCCGAGGCGGTGCTTGCGATAGAGGACAGCCGCGTCGGGGTCGGGTTCGACGCGCAGGTCGGCGATCAGCCATGTCGCCTCGTCGTGCTCATTGCGGAAGCTCTGCACGGCGACCTCGTGCGGGGACTCTCGGTCGGCGGTCAGCTCCTTTTTGAAGAGTCGTGGGTTTTGCGCGAGCACGCGCCGCGCCGTTTCGAAGATCTGCCGGGAGCAGCGGCAGTTCTTGTCGAGAATGATGGGCTCGATCTCATAATCGCGGCGAAAGCGCTCGAGGACATACGGATCCGCGCCGGTCCACGCGAAGATCGATTGCTCGTCGTCGCCGACCGCGAAGAAGTTGCCGTGCGGCGCCGCCAGCCGTTTCAGCAGATCGTACTGCACCGCGTTCACATCCTGGAATTCATCGACCAGCAGGTAATCCCAGCGGTCGGCAATCATGCCGGCCAGCGGTTCGGCTTTGACGATCAGGTCGTCGAAGTCCACCATGTTGCGGTGCGCGAGCCACGCTTTGTATTCGCGGTAAATCTTCGCTTCGTCTCCCGTGAGCTGATACTGCTGAAATAGGTGCCGCCCAAACCGGTTGAGCATCCCGCCGCGCCGCTCCACCGGTACGTGCAGACGATGCAGAATGACATCCTGGTACTGCTCGTCGGCGACGCCGAATCCGCGCTGCAGACCGGCCTGCTCGGGGAATTCGCGGAGCAGCGCGAGGCAAAACGCGTGAATCGTTCCGCGCCGCACGTCATGCTGTAAGCGGGATGCGATTTCTTCGGCCGCGCGGTTGGTAAAGGTGACGGCGCAGATGCGCTGCGGATTGAAGCCGCGATCGACGAGATGCTGGATTCTGGAGATGAGACAGAAGGTTTTGCCGGCGCCGGGGCCCGCAACGACCAGCACCGGCCCAAGCGGTGCTTCGATCGCCAACCGCTGCTGGGGCAGGGGATTGAAGCTCATCCGCCTCCAATTGTAATGGCAAAAGGGCGTCGGGAACACTGTGGGGCCCTTTTGAGTTTACGGGTTCAATACGTGTATATACACGTATTGGGCCCACAACTCGGAGGGGGTATGTCCGCCGGTCTCGCCGTCCCCGCAACAAAATCTCGCGCCGTGCCGATCGCGCTCGTCTTCTGGTTCATCGCCGCGCTCGCCGTAGGTCCGTGGCTTTTCGTCACACTGCCATTCCCAGTTCCACAACTCACGGTAATCGCGCTCGCTGTGCTCGCCAGCATCGCGATCCGCCCGTGGTTCGAAACACTCCCGTGGCAAGCCCTGGTTGGCATGCATGCCGTGCGCCTTGTGGGAATTTCATTTCTCATACTGGGCGCATCGGGCCTGATCGCTCCAGTCTTTGCCGCTCGCGCTGGGTGGGGCGACATCATTGCGGCGCTGGGAGCGATTGGCCTCGTATTTGCCGGACTGCGACCGAAATGGCTCGTATACGCGTGGAATTCCTTTGGGCTGCTCGATCTGATCGTCGCGGTCGGGACGGCGACGCTCGTCGTGCGTAGCGGCGCGACTCCGGGTATGGAGCTGCTGAGCCATCTGCCGTTGAACCTCGTGCCGACGTTCTTTGTACCAGTCCTTGTCGCGAGCCACATCGCGATCTACCGGAGATTGCGTGCAAGTTGAGATCCTGCCGCAACTGGCATGTCTCTGCGCCAGCCTCAATCGGGCGACCCGCTCGGTGACTCACCTTTACGAGCGGGCGCTCGAGACCAGCGTCCCGCGGTTCACACTACTCTACCTGCTCGGCCAGCAGTCCATGGTGCAGGCACAGATCGCCGAGCTGCTCACGATCGATAGAACGACTTTGACCCGCACACTAGCGTCGCTCGAACGGCAAGGGTTGATTCGGGCGGCACCGGGTAAGGACAAACGCGAACGCCGCTGGTCCCTGACGAGCGACGGTCGGAAAGCGCTGGCCCGGATCCTGCCGAAGTGGGAAAAAGCGCAGGCGAGGTTTCGGAAGCGTCTGGGCGCCGAGCGCTGGGAAGTCCTGATCGCCGAACTCACGAACGTCGCGGCGGCAGCACGCATGCGCGCGACGGACGGCGTCGATCGGTTTAGGCCGCGAAAAACAGCACCGCCACGGCTATGAACAGTGGTCCCAGTATCCCGACGCTGTATACCATGTAGCCAAAGAACGACGGCATCTTCACGCCGTGCTCCTCCGCGATCGCTCGGACCATGAAATTCGGCGCATTGCCGATGTACGTGTTCGCTCCCATGAACACCGATCCGGTCGATATCGCGGCGAGGATGTGAGGCTCGATGAGCCCGATGTAGTTGCCATGCGGGGTCACACCCTGCAGCCCCGCCGCCGTCGCCGCAAATGCGAGATACGTCGGTGAATTGTCGAGCACACTCGAGAGGGCGCCCGAAGCCCAGAAAAACTGAGCGGGAGTACGCACCACGGTCCAGTGGTTCATCATCTCGAGCACCGGCGCCATGGTCGCAAACAGGCCCGCGAAGAGGACCGTCACCTCGATCAGCGGCGTGAACGTGAACGCGTTCTGGGTTCTGCGATCCGCGGAGCCGGCGAAATAGCCGATCAAGGCCAGCACTGCGATAATCAATGTTCTTCCCGGGGGCGCTGCCAAAATCGTCACAATCACCCCGAGCAGCACGAGTATCTCCACGGAGCCTTCGATGCGTAGCGGCTCGTGAACAAGGACTGCCTCGTGCTTCCCAACGCGCCGATCCCACGCGTAAAAGACGACGAGCAGGATCCCGTTTACGACGAGCCATTGCGGCCAGAGCCGAAGCGTCCAGGTGAACGGAACGCCCCTCAAGAACCCGAGCAGAAGCGGTGGATCGCCGATGGGGGTGAGGACGCCGGCGCAGTTTGCGACTATAAAGATGAAGAAGATGACGATATGGGCGACATGTTCTCGCCGCTTATTGGCCCGGAGCAGCGGCCGGATCAAGAGGACCGATGCGCCGGTCGTGCCGAGGACATTGGCGAGCACGGCCCCGATCCCCAGGACGCCGGTATTGACGAGCGGTGTACCGGCGAGTGAGCCACGAATGTGAATCCCGCCGGTGACCACGAACAACGCGCTGATTACCACGATGAACCGAACGTACTCGAGCCCTTTTTCGGCCAGCAGCTGGGGCGCGCGTGCGCCCAGGTAAATGAGGATCGGGGTCGAAACGACGAGAACGACGATCCCCTTATTGCGGTTTTGCTGCCACCACGCGGGGGCCGCGAGCGGTAGAAACGCGATCGCCAGCAGCAGCGCCACGAAGGGAACCGCCGAGAGAATGGGCATCCGAAGTTCGAGTAATATTCCCGGACATGCGTGAAGCCGCCATCATCGTGGGCGCCGGGCCGATCGGCCTGGCCTGTGCGATCTCCGCCAAGCGCCGGGGCATCGATCCGCTGGTCATCGACGCGGGCGCCCTGGCGAACTCGATCGTGCGCTATCCGGTCGGTATGACGTTCTTCACGACGCCCGAACGACTCGAGATCGGCGGCCATCCACTCGTGTGCGCAGGCGCGAAGGCGACGCGCGAAGAAGCGCTGAAGTACTATCGCGGAGTGGCGCGCACGGAAGGGATTCGGGTCCAGACCTACACCAAGCTGATCGATGCCGGTCACGTTCGCACTCGATTCGGCATTGAGCCGATCACCTGGGACAAGTTGGTTCTCGCCAGCGGATACTTCGATCAGCCCAATCACCTCGGAGTGCCGGGAGAAAGCCTGCCGCACGTTCATCATTACTTCGACGAAGCCCATCTCTCGTACGGTCTCGACGCGGTCGTCATCGGCGGCAAGAACTCGGCGGTGGAAGCCGCGCTGCAACTGTTTCGCGCGGGGGCCCGTACGACGACCATCATCTATCGCGGCAAAACCTGGCCGAAAAGCGTGAAATACTGGCTGCGCCCCGATCTCGAGAATCGCATCAAGGCGGGCGAGATCCAGGCGCGGCTCGGTAGCCAGGTGGTCGAAATCACGGCGCGCGATGTGCTCGTACGAGGTGCGCTGGGCAATGAGGAGAGAATTCCGGCTGATCGCGTCTACCCGCTGATCGGCTTTCAGCCTGATCTCGAGCTGTTCGAGCGCATGGGCATCGCATTTGACCACGCAACGGGCCGCCCCGAGATCAATCCCGATACGCTGGAGACCACGGTGCCGGGGGTCTACGTCGCGGGGAGCGTGACCGCGGGCATCAAGATTTCGGAGATTTTCATCGAGAACGGGCGGTTCGATGGTGAGAAGATTTTCGGCTCGCCTTCGGAGCGGCAGCAGGCCCAGGCACTCTACCAGGGGATTAGACGGGAAACGGGTGAATAGTCCCTTCCCATTCGAGGTCCCGGAGCTAACTTGCCAATCATGTCCGAACTCCGCGCCGCCTTAGCGGAAGCCCTCGGCCCCCTGTATCGGATCGAACGCGAAGTCCGGCCGGTTGGTGAATACCGGCTCTTCGTGGCGACTCAGTCCGCAGATGGGACCGAGTTGCTCATCAAGGTGCTTCCGGCGGCCCTTTCCCTCGGCATCAACGACCTGCAATTCGAACGCGCGGTCCTGTTGCTCGCCGAAAAGCTTCAACATCCGAACCTGGTGCCGGCGCGGGGCGCCGGACGCGCCGCGGCGTTCGTGTACCACACGCGTCCCTTCGTTCCGGGCACCACATTGAAAGCATGGATCGGCAACAACGGCCCGATTCCGCTCGCGCGCGTGGTCGAGATTCTGCGTGGGGTGCTCAGCGGTTTGGAGCACGCGCACACGGCGGGGATCTCCCACGGCGAGTTGAAGCCCGAAAATGTGCTGCTCGCCGAGAAGGGCATCCTGGTCGCTGATACGGGGATCGCGAGCGCGCTCGGTAAACCGGCGACGGCGCGCAACGACATGGCGGCAGTGCAGGCGCTCGCGCGCGAAATGCTCACCGGAAAGAAGCCGACGACGGGCGAAGAGCCGCTCGAGCGCACGCGAAGCTTGCCGCTCTGGCTCAGCGAATGGATGCGGTCACGGTGGACGGACGCGGGGCGCGCGCTCGCGGGCATGCGACCGCCACCGCCTTCTAGCTCCCAATCTTCTCAGCTCTTCGCCTGATCGCTCGCAGCCACATCCTGCGGATCAGCCCGCTGCCCAACCGAATCGTCCACCAGTAAAGCGCGAATCTGCGACGCATCTTTTCGTCGCTCACCGAAACGCGTGTCTCCGTCTTGACCACGGACATCGCGAGCCGGGTCGTATCGACCCTGAAATCCATAACCACTCTGACAGATTCCGGACGTGATCGACCAATCACGATTTCGCGCGGCGCGCTAGCCAACTCCTCGAACCCACGGCGCAGAAGCGCATTCAGCGCCGGCTCATCGGGCGCAAGCGAGATCCGCGCAATCTCTCGAACCGTCACTTCTCGCACCGCGCGCATGATCGCGTCGGGCGGAGCCAGCACCGCGAGTCGATGAGTCTCGCGGAATTGCCACTCCGGAGCGAACTTGTCGATCAACGCCACGCCGTCAATCTATCGCCATCGGAGAGCTCATTCGTGCCGCATCGAAACCCGTGGTTGCTCGCCGTCGCCATTGCCGTCACTCCTTTTGCACTGTCCGCCCAGGGCGCGTTCGGCAGCGGACTCGCTATCACGGCGGGAGGTCGTGAAGTGCTGGTCGGCCAACCAGGCAATGCATACGGACCGGGTGTGGTCTACATCTACACGCAGAATGCCAAAGGTGCTTGGACGGTGTCAAAAAAGCTGACGAGGTCCGGCGCGACGAATGGCGACGGCTTCGGCGTGGCGGTCGCCGTCGACGGGAATACGCTGCTCGTCGGCTCTCAAAAGGCCGACTCCGAGGTGGGCGCGGTCTACGTGTTCACGCGCGACGCGAGCGGCTGGAAGGAAGCCGGGCGCCTCACGCCGAAAAACGGCCAAGCTGGGGACGGGTTCGGCTCATCTATCCTGCTGGTGGGCGATCGCGCCTACGTCTCCACGAGTTCCAATGGGAGACATGGCGCGGTCTTCATTTTCCACCGCACCGGCCAGACATGGGCCGCCGAGACGATGCTGACGCCCGCGGCACCCGATACCCTGAATCCGACGTTCGGTCAGGCGGTGGCCGCGTCGGGCAGCCGGCTCATGATCGGCGCACTCCGCGCCGATTCCGGAACGGGCGCGGTTTTTGTGTACACTCGCGATGCGTCCGGGAAATGGACGCTCGAAAGCCGGATGTCGCCACCCGGTCCGATGACCGGACGTGCGAGCTCGTTTGGCTCGGCGATCATTCTGCGCGGCGATACGGCCATCATCGGCGCATTGAACGATCGCGCCGCGGGTGCGGTGTGGTTCTACAATCGCGACAGCGCGAGTGGCCAGTGGAATCCCGTGTCCCGGGTATTGCCGTTCGACGGCTCCTTCGGTTCGCGGTTCGGATCGTCGATCGCCGAGGTCGGTAAAGAGCTGTGGGTGGGCGCGGTTGGCGCCAATCAGTTCCAGGGTCGGGTCTATCGGTTCACGCGTGACTCGACGGGCTTCCCGACCGCCAGCAAGTTCGGGCCGACGACGTTGCTGGATGGCGATCGCTTCGGCGGGCAGATCGTCGCGAGCGGCTCACTCATCGCGATCGCGATCGGCAACGAAGATTACGGCGAAGGTGGCGTGGCGCTGTATTCGCGCAGTTCCAACGGCACGTGGCAGCAGTCGGGTCACCTCGTTGGCGAGGTGAGCTCGCTTCCCGCGATCACCGGCGCGCAGCGCGAATGTACGAGCGGCAAGGTGCAGATCTTCGACTGCCATCAGGTGGATCTGATGTCGTTCCTCCCGGTCTCGGCGATCGGCGGGAAGCGCGGCGTGCAGTTGAGCGACATCTGGGGCTACACCGATGCGCAAACCGGCAGGGAGTATGCGCTGGTCGGTCGGGTCGATGGCACGGCGTTCGTCGACATCAGCGACCCGACGAAGCCCGTCTACCTGGGCGACCTGCCCAAGACCGCCGGCTCACCGGGGACGTTCTGGCGCGAGATCAAGACGTACAAGCATTACGCGTACATCGTTTCCGATGCGGCGCGCGATCACGGGATGCAGATCTTCGATCTCAACCGGCTGCGTGGCGTGAAGACGCCGCAAACGTTCACGGAGGATGCGCACTACAGCCAGGCGCACAGCGTCCATGACATCGTCGCCGACACCGCCAGCGGCTTCATTTATCTCACGGGCTCGAACGCGGGCGGCGAAATGTGCGGCGGCGGCCTGCACATGGTGGATGTGCGCGAGCCGCTGAAGCCCAAGTTCGCCGGCTGCTTTGCCGATCCGCAGACCGGCCGCCAGGGCACCGGCTACACCCATGATGCGGAGTGCCTCGTCTATCACGGGCCGAGCGCAAAGTATCAAGGCCGGCAGATCTGCTTCGGATGGAACGAAACGCATCTCTCGATTGCTGATGTGACGGACAAAGCGCATCCGGTCGCGATTTCGCGCGCGACGTATCCGAACGTGGGGTACGCGCACCAGGGGTGGCTGACCGACGATCAGCGCTACGCCTATGAGGATGATGAGCTCGACGAGATCGAGGGGCTGGTCGACGGTACCCGCACGCTCATCTGGGACCTGAGCGATCTCGAGAATCCGGTGCTCGCGGGACAGTACATCTCGAAGAACAAAGCGACCGACCACAACCTGTGGCTGGTGGGCAACACGATGTATCAGTCGAACTATGTGAGCGGGCTCCGTGTGCTCGACATCACGGACCGGTTGCATCCGAAAGAAATCGGCTTCTTCGACACCCACCCCGTCGGTCCCGATGAGCCGGGTTTCGAGGGGACGTGGGGCAATTACCCGTTCTTCAAGAGCGGCGTCGTAGCCGTATCGAGCATGACGGAGGGCCTTTTCATCTTGAAAGCCCGTCCCGGGACTCCCGTACCATGAACGTCCTCGTTGCGCTGTTGTTGCCGGTTCTCGTCTACGTGGCCAATCAGGCGTCGGGGAAGGTCACTGTGATCAACGCGGCGAACGACTCCGTCGTTGCGACGGTCGATTTCACCACCATGGGATTTTCGGCGCATCCGAAGCCGCATCACATCGTGGTCGAGCCCGACGGCTCGTACTGGTACGTGTCGCTGGTGGGTGACAACGCGGTCGTCAAGCTCGATCGCGCGAATCACGTCGTCGCGAAAGCGGAAACGGTTACGCCCGGGCTGCTGGCGCTCGATCCCAAGAGCGCATTGCTCTATGCCACGC
>DASZNX010000023.1:0-1665 GCA_035551075.1 Gemmatimonadales bacterium
TCGTCGCCGAAGTCTGGCGTCTCGAGGACGCGTTGCTCGCGGCCGACGCAGGCGCTGAAGAGATCTCACTCGATCTATTCTTGCGTCATCCGATGCCTCCGGTCGCGCGCGTCCGGCGACTCGTCGCTGAGCTGTCGCGGCGGGGGGTCACGCTCCGGATTCGCACTCCTACCATCGTCCGGCCTGCGGACCGCAAGCACGTCGAGAAGTGGCTCGCCCTCGGCACATCCCTCGTCAGTGGACACCTGGGAATGGTCGCCGAGCTTGCGGGGCAGGGACGTGATGTGGTCGCGGATTACGCCGTCAATGTCTTCAACCAGCACAGTGCGGCCGAGGTGTTCCGGCTGGGCGCGCGTCGCATCGTGCTGTCGGTCGAGCTGACCGGCGACGAGATGGCGCAGGTGGCGTCGCCGTGGCAGGGCAGGGGCTTCGAGGTGTTCGCGTACGGTCGTCCCGAAGGGATGACGATCGAGCACTGCGTGCTGTCGGCGGCGTTCGACCGCGAGGTCACGACCTGCCGCGACCTCTGCGTGCAGAAACATCCCAACGTCGAGCTCACCGATCCCGCGGGTTATGTCTTTCCGGTGGCGACCGACTACGCCTGTCGCAACCGCCTGCTGCATTCGCGTCCGGTGGACGGCTCCGCGTACCTGCCGGAGTTGTCGCGCGCCGGTTTTCGGACGTATCGACTCGTGTTCAACGTCCCGGGCGATCCGGTCGCGCGCGTGACCGCTGCGTATCGCGCGTCGCTCGATGCACTGGCCGAAGGTCGCGCGCCCGATCCCGGCGCGGTGCGGGCGGTGACGGGTCGGGAGTACACGCGGGGGCATTTCGCGCGCGCGGTGTGATGCAATTCCGAGCACGGGAGGCAACCACATGAACACACTCCACTACGGCACCGTGACAGTCGGTGCACTGCTGTTCGGACTTGGATCGCCTCGCCAGGAGCCGACGAATCCTGCGGCTGCCGTGGCGAAGTCGTCCATCATGCTGAGAGCGGAGGAATTGAAGTGGGAGGCCTGCTCCGCTGCGCTGCCACGCGGGCCACAATGCGCCTCCCTCGAAGGCGATCGCACCCAGGCTAACGTGCCGTTCACGTACCGGCTGAAGCTACCCGACGGCTACCACATCCCACCACATACCCATCCAGCCGATGGTCACCTCACCGTCATCACCGGAACACTCAACATCGGCTGGGGCGACAAATTCGACATGAACGCAACCAAACCCATGCCGGCCGGAAGCTTCATCGTCATCCCCAAAGGCGCTCGCCATTTTTACTGGGCGCAGGGCGAGACGATCGTCCAATCGAACGGTATTGGTCCCTGGGGCGTGACGTATGTGAATCCCGCGGATGATCCGAGGCGGAAATAGCGATGCGCGCAGCCTATTTACCGCTCTCCACGGTCCTATCGATCCTCGTGGCCGCTCCCGCATTCCCACAGAGCCAACAGTCCGTGCCGCGCGCAATCCCACTGCCGGACACACTCGGCGCGAACTTCTCAGTTACCGACACGCTGACGGGCAGCAGCGCACCCTCAGACTATGACATCCTCGTTGGCACCTGGAATTTCACGTTTCAAGCACGGAATCGTGATGGCTCATTCACTGCTCCGTTCACCGGGCATTTGGTTTTCACAAAGAAGGAAACGGGCGGCCAAGGAG
>DASZNX010000024.1:0-5321 GCA_035551075.1 Gemmatimonadales bacterium
GAGTAGAACTGCACGGCGGCTTCGAGCGCATTGCGGCCGTTCCACGCGGTCAGCTGATGCGCGGGCCGGCCGGTGAACGTGTACTTCACCGCATCGATGTTGAGGCAGCAGACACCGAAACCCGGCCGGTCGCGTCGCGTCTCGACCGACGAGTGGCTGCGCACCAGGATATCGGCCCCCTTGAAGATCCCCGCCGACCACATGATCCGCTTCGCGGGCGGATCCACCTCCTCCGCCGGCGTGCCGTAGATGACGATGCGCCCGGGTGTTTTGGCTTGCGTCATCTGTTCCAGCAACGCGCGCGCGGCCGCGAACGCGACGGGACTTTGCGCGTTGTGCTGATCGCCATGGAAGTCGCCCTGCGTTCCGCGCAACGCGTCGTACTCGGCGATCAAGCCAAGCGTGGGGCCGTTCGCACCGCCGGGCGAAACCCACGTCGCCACGAATGCCGTCGGCATCCCGGCGACACCCGTATCGACTTTGAAGCCGTACCCGCGCAGCAGCTTCGTGAGTGTGTCGACCGCTTGGAACTCATGCCAGCCGACTTCAGGATGATGGCCGATCCAGTCCGATACTCCTTGCAGCTCGCTGGACCAGAGGCTGGCGACACGCGCGAGCACGCGATCGCGCGCGGGATCGTTGCGCGCCGCGAGCCGCTCGGCCATATCGGTTGGCTTGAGGCGCGCTTCGAGTGAATCGATGCGGCGCAGGATCGACGCGGCTGCTTCGCGTTCGGTGTCGGTGGCTTGGGCGCGGACGGGCGCGGGCAGTAAGGCAAGGACCAGTGCGATAAGGCTGACGGCACGGGGCATCTGACCTCCTGATGGTGCATCGCCGATTATGTTCACACTGCACGGTGGGATCAAAGTACATCTTCGTAGAAGCAGCCGTCGAATCCCTTGCGGCCGCACTCGCGGCCGCCGAAGGCGGCGCGCACCGCATCGAGCTCTGCACGAACCTCGCGCGTGGCGGTACGACGCCGGCTGTCGAGCTGCTGGGCGAGTGTCGCGCTCGACTCAGTATTCCGGTCTTTGTGCTGGTTCGGCCACGCCCCGGTGACTTCGTCTACACGGCCGCCGAACATCAGGTCACGCTGGAGCAAATTCGCAGCGCCAAAGCCGCTGGGGCACAGGGAATCGTGACGGGCGAGCTCACCGCAAGCCACGAGATCGCCGTGGACCGCACCGCCGAGCTCATCGCCGCCGCCCGGCCGCTGCCGGTGACATTCCATCGCGCGTTCGACGAGTGCTCGGAGCTCACGGTCGCTCTCGAGACACTGATCCAGCTCGGCGTTGAGCGCGTGCTGACGTCGGGCGGCGCGCCCACAGCGCGGGACGGAGCGGAGCAGCTTCGCCGGCTGGTCGAACAGTCACAGGAACGGATCGGGATTCTCGCGGGGGGCGGCGTTGCGGCAAGCAACGTGGCTCGCCTAGTGCAGGTCGCCGGCGTGAGAGAAATTCATTTCAGTGTGAACGACGCCGAAAAAGTCCACCGAATAATCCGTGCGCTAAAGGGCGAACTCCCACCTCTCCCCAATCGAGGTCGACAATAATGAAGCAATCCATCGCCATGTTGGCGTTGCTCGCTGGCACATTCGCGGCGCCCGCTGCGCCCGCAACGGCCCAGCAATTCAAGGTCCAGAAGTACAGCATCGGCGGGGACGGCGGCACCGACTATCTCACGGCCGAGCCGGGGACGGGTCGCGTGTTCGTGTCGCGCCAGACGCACGTGATGGTGATCGACGGCACGAACGGCAAGGTGATCGGCGACATTCCCGACACGCCGCGCAATCATGGCATCGCGCTCGCGCCGAAATCGAATCACGGCTTCATCACGAGCGCGGGCGATTCGACGGTCACAATGTTCGATCTCAAGACGCTCGCGCCGATCAAGAAGATCAAGGTTTCGACCGGCGGGCTCGACGGCATCATGTACGAGGACTTCTCCGACCGCATCATCCTCACCAATCACAGCCGGCCGATCGGGACTGCCGTCGCGCTCGACGCGAAGACGGGCGACATCGTCGGCACGGCGAACCTCGAGGACGATAGCCCGGAAGGCGCCGCGAGCGATGGCAAAGGCAAGATCTTCGTCAACAACGAGGGGAAGAGCACGATTCAGACGATCGACGTACAGAAGATGGCGGTGCTCGCGTCCTGGCCCCTCGCGCCGTGCGAAGGACCGACCGGGATCGCGTACGATCGCGCCGCGAACCGGATTATCTCAGGCTGCAGCAAAACGTCGGTCGTGATCGATCCGAGCACCGGCAAGGTCGTCGCCACAATCGCCAACGGCGAAGGCGTCGACGCACTCGGCTGGGATCCCGGCGAGAAGCTGATCTACATCCCGGCCGGCCGCGACAGCAACGTCACCGTCGCGCGCCAGGATGCGCCCGACAAGTACACGGTCGTCGCAACGGTCGCGACGATGCGTGGAGCCAAGACGATTTCGGTCGACCCAGTGAAGCACGTCGCGTATCTGTTCCAACCGGAGTATGGACCACTGCCGCCCGGCACGCCGCCGCCGCAGCCGGGACAGCGCCCGCCGCGCGGGCCGGTGATTGGAGCGTATTTCTTTGTGATCAGTCACTGATCGGGGTTGCTAACCCCGGGGGGGGCGCCGCCCCCCCCGGGTTAGCTGCGCCCGGATAGCTCTTTCAGCTTCTCCAACACCCGCACCATCGCCCAGGTATCGCGCTCACAATAATTCAGCAGATCCTGTCTCACCCGATCTTGCTCGTCCTTCGGAATCTTTCCCGCCACAAACAAGAGCCGCGCGATCTCGACGCTCGCCACGAGTCCGTCGACTATGACGAGATCGTCATACGTCAGATCCGGCACGAGCGGCGTCAGCACGTACTTGAGACTGAAGCTGCCGAGGAAATCGGGGTGATAGACGTTGTCACGCACGATCGGGTGCAGATCGACCAACTTGTGCTCGAGCTCCAGGAGCTCCGGCTCGAGATCGGGCACGGCTTTCTGTAGCGCGCGGATCTTGGTCCGCTCGAAGTGGGAATACGTCGCGATCTTGTCCGCGCTCTTCGTCACCGCGACCATCTTGCGCACCAAATCCGGCCGGCAGTCTTTTGGCCCCTCCGCGAGAAATTCCTCGTGCCGGTACGTGCCGTCGCCGTTTGCTTCGTGATAGCTGAACTGCGCAGGCGCCTGCTCCCAGGGTATCATGCCGGGCCAGACCGGAACGGCGCGCTGGATCGTCTCGAAATCGAGGAATCCCAGCTTCCCTTCAAAAACCTCGAGCGCCTTCGCCAGGCCGGGCTCCACAATGATCCGGCCTTCCTTCATGGCCCGGATCTGCCGTTTCTGCGTCGGGTTGAGTTTTTGATTGGGTGGCAGATCCGAAATGCGGTGCACGCCGGTCTGCATGAACGTGCAGCCCTTCTTTGGCCCGATGCCGACGAGGTGCATGATATGATCGGGATCCTTGGGCCAGCACCGTTCCATGAACGGACACTCGTACGGCTCGTGGCACTGCAGGCCAATGTCCACGGCCGGCAGCGGGCCATCGAGCATTGCGAGCTGCGCGTCGATTTCCCAGCCCACCTTACCAAGCAGCGGCTCGACCGCTGCGGTGACGTCGGTGCGTTCGAACAGATTCGTCAGATCGGGAAAGTGGCATTCCTTATTGAGGTGCATCACCTCCGCGCCGGTAATGCGAATGCCGCTTTGCTGAAGGACGTGGATCTGCACCGCCACGTCAGGCAGATGCTCCTCTTTCTGCGACGATGACGACTTCACCTCGGTGAGGCGGTAGCCCCCGCCCCCGTCGTGGGGCGTCAGGACGTCAACGGCGACGAAGGTGTTGTCCGCGAGGAAGCTCGCTTCGAAGATGGCAGGCGCGCCGTCGGCGATCAGTTTCCGGGTGAATGCGATTCGCTCATCGACGGCGTTGTGCGGGTGATGGACAAGGACTCCGCCCGGGAACGTGGCGCGTGCCAGCATGCCGACTTGCGTGCCTTGATCAAAGCGATCCTGGAGGACTTTATCGGGCTGCAGCTCGAGGGCGTTCGGCTCGTGCACTTTCCACCAGAGGAGCTTGTGGCATTGCACGCCTGACGTATAGCGAGACTTGCTAAGGCGGTGCGGCATGTGTCCAATCTGGGAGTGCGGTGTGACATTGCAATCGGCACTGTGCTAGGACACTTAGATTGTCCTATGCCCGCACGCCATCACGTCTACGTGATCGAGCTCGATCGAGCTGTGCTGAAGCATCCCAAATTCCGCGCCGCCAATCCCCACCACGACCCCGAGAAGCCGCCACTCTACGTGGGCATGACGGGCCTCAATCCGGCAATTCGGTTCGAGCGGCATAAGTACGGCGTCAAAGACAACACCTACGTGCGGCGCTATGGGGTGCGGCTGCGGCCTGATCTCTACGCCGGGCTCAATCCGCTGCCATACAAGGAGGCCGAGCGGATGGAGATGGTGCTGGCAAGAGAGTTGAGAAATGATGGATGGGCGGTGTGGCAGAAATGAACAAGAGTCTCTGGGTTTCGTTCTACGCGATCGCGATGGCTGCTGTCGAATCGGCTGTAGTGGTGTACCTGCGCGCGCTTCATCCCGCCCAAGCGTCCGTATCCGTACTGTTGCATCAGCTCCCGCCCAACCTCGTGACGATCGAGATCGGCCGCGAGGCGGCGACGCTCGTCATGATTCTGGCAGTGGCCGCGCTCGCGGGGCGCACGCTGCGGGACCGGTTCCTCTATTTCGCCCTCATCTTCGGGATCTGGGACATCTTCTACTATGTCTGGTTCCGCGTTTTCATCGGCTGGCCGCCATCGCTGTTCACGTGGGACGTTTTGTTTCTCATCCCCGTCCCCTGGCTCGGCCCCGTCATCGCGCCCATCATCGTGAGTCTCTGTCTCGTCGCCGGCTCACTCTGGTTCCTCACCCATCCCACGCTGCAACTCCGTCCGCTCGCTTGGGGCCTAGTCATCCTCGGCGCCGCGGTCGTGCTGTTGTCGTTTACCCTGGATTACCGCTATGCCATCGCGCGCACGGACCCACCGCGATTTCGGTGGGAGCTGTTCGGGTCTGGAATCGCGCTGGCAATGTTGGGTCTCACTATTCCGTTCTTTACGCCCCGCATTGTGGCGCCGCGAGCCCCGCTGTCGGCGCCGCCACCGGCTTGAGTTTGTTCTGCTCCAGCACCGCATTGAACTTCGCGACTGGTCCGCCAGGCGCGCTGATTCCCCGCCACGTGGCCATCGCCGTGCCGAGGTCCTTGCACGCTGCGCCATAGGCCGCCTGCATCGCCGGCGTGGGCGCGATGTCGGCCGTCTCGAGCGTGGTCATTGTCCGCCG
>DASZNX010000025.1:0-2082 GCA_035551075.1 Gemmatimonadales bacterium
ACGGGATCGGCGATGTCGAGCAAGAGCCCGTACCCGGCGCACGCGCCGCCGGCGATGCCTAGCCCCGGAAAGACGGTGATGTCGTGGCACTGATCGGGTCCGTGACGTACGCCGTTCGGGCCCATCGGCGACAGCAACTGGTTGTCCGCCCACGCCTGGACGCCGCCGCGCAGCTCGGCGCTGTCGGCCGCGGTCGGTGCGCCGGTGCGGCCATGACTCCGCACGATGCTGTCGAGGATCTCGTTGGCGATTGGTGGAGGCAACACCAGCGGCGAACCCTGAAACAGGATGACGTATGCGCCCGCAGCGCGCGCGGAATCGGCTTCGCGGCGTTCGGCGGCGGAGTCGGCCGGCGAGGGCCCGTGCCCGCGCGGATCGACGAGTGCTTCGAAGATGCGCGGCCGGCTCACGATCGCGGCCTGCTCGGGATGTGCGAGCGGAACGCGAATGATGTCGATCCGAAACCTCGCGGACGCCGTGTCCTGCTCGGGGAGCGCGCTGGAGCATCCGGCCAACTCCTCGGGCGGCCGCACGGTCGCCTGGCCGGAGACGTAGATGTAGACGACGCTCGTGTCCTTCGGGTCGGTCACCAGGGTGTGGGTATGCGATCCGCGGCAGGTCTGCACGTTGGCCAGGGTCTTCGGATGCGTGATGTCCGAGATGTCGAGGACGCGAATCCCGCGCATGCGCTGTGGGCTGGCGGGCTCGGCGACACCCTGCGTGCCGCAGTCGGTGCGGCCATTGCCTGACTCACCCGAAAGAAACAGCAGGTTCCGATAGACGGAAACGTCGTTCTGCTGCTCCGGGCAGACCTCGGTATGCACGAGCTTCGGATGCGCGGGGTCGGTGACATCCCAGACCGAGAACCCCTGGAAATTCCCCTGGATGACGTAGTTCCCTTTGAAGGCCATGTCCGAGTTCATGTAATTGAAATCGCCCGGTTGCGCGGGCACGAACTCGCGGGGCGGTGGCGTGGTCGAGACGAGCCGCAGGTTCCACGCCGCCTGCGCCGCGTTCATGATGCCGGCGCGCAGTCCCACGCGTGGATCCGGTGACGGCGGGTTTTGCGCGAACAGGACGGGCGGAGCAAAAACGAGGGAGAGCAGAACGGCGCGCGTCACGTGCAGCGTAGCCACGATGCGTTTCTCCAGGAGTCGAGGGGCGATCAACGTACGGCCCACTCGGCGCAGCGTCAACGACAAACGGTCATCGTGGTCGGGCAGCCGCGAGATGGACGATCTTGCCCCCGCGCAGGACGTTCACCTTCAGGCTGTCCCCGGCCTTCAGGCCACTCAAGTAGGTCTGGATTTGCTCGAACGATCCGCCGTTCGGCGTGATCGCGATACCGGCGACATCGAGCACGATGTCGCCGCCGATGAGCAGCTCAGCCTCGCCGATCTTGGCGCGCACCATTCCGGCGCGAATGCCCAGCAACGCGGCCGGCGAGTTGGCCGAGACCTGTTGCACGAGCAGGCCGGCGGGCTGCGGCACATTGAAGGCCTGCGCCATCGTGTCCTGCAACAGGACGAAATCGATGCCGCTCCAGAACGACTTGGCGTTGAGTAAGACGCGCTCGGCCACCTTGGCCGGAATGGCAAACCCCAGGCCCTCGAAGCCGCCCGACTGCGAGAGAATGCGGCTGACGATGCCGACCACCTCGCCTTTCATGTTGAACATCGGGCCGCCGGAATTGCCCATGTTGATCGCGGCGTCGGTCTGAATCATTTCCATCGGCCCGCCGCTCACCATGCCGCCGGCTGCGATTCGCCCGCTCACGTGACCGACCGTGAGACTATGGCCGAGGCCGTAGGGAGCGCCGATCACGATCACCTGGTCCCCGACCGCCAGGCTGTCGGAGTTGCCGAGCTTCGCGGGCGTCAACGCCATGGGGAACTGATCGAGCTGGAGCAGCGCGACATCGGCGCGCACCGACGAGGCGACCACGTGCGCCGGATAAATCTTCCCGTCCACAAACTGTACGCCGACCTTGTCGGCCGTCTGCACGACGTGCGCGGCGGTCATGATCTTGCCTTCCGCGCTGATCAGCACGCCGGAGCCGAGTCCCGGGATCGTCGTGAGCCC
>DASZNX010000026.1:0-2029 GCA_035551075.1 Gemmatimonadales bacterium
ACTCATAAACACGAGCCTGACGCCGTCGTCGTGGATCGAGACCTCTCCGGACCAGGCTTTGCCCTCTGTCAAAACCTGCGAGCGGACCCTGCCCTGTCGGCCGCCGCACCGATCGTCGTCACGCAGCCGATGCGCCCGAGCCGCCATGACCAGGTCGAAGCTCTGCACGCCGGTGCCTGGCATTTACAGGACGACCCCACCGGCTCCCAAGAGCTGCTCGCGCGCCTCGGCGTGTACATGGCGGCGAAGCTCGAGTTCGATCGGTTGGCGACCGAATGTCTCATCGACCGCGACAGCGGGCTCTACAATTCCGTAGGGTTCACCCAACGCGCGTACGAGCTGTCAGCCCTGACCGGGCGCCAGGGATTGCCGACCGCCTGCGCGGTGTTCCGGCCCGAGGGCGCGCTACCCGATCGCACCTCGACCGACCGCGTGGGTCGTGCGTTCAAAGCCGTCGGTCGCCTCTCCGACGCGATCGGACGAACGGCGCCGGCCGAGTTTGCGGTGTTCGCGCCGGCGACGAATAGCTGGGCCGCGACGCGCTTGATCCGGCGACTGACCGACCAGGTAGTTCAGGAAGTCGGGTACGTCGCGGAACACGGTCGCCGCGTCGCGCTGCGCGCGGCGTTCAGCGCCGCGCTCCCAGCGCAAAAAGTCACACCGCCCGTGCTGCTGGAGCGGGCGCGAGCTTCTCTCGACGCGTAGCTGCTCGAGACGCGCAGACTCACAGTAAATCAGTTAAGCTCCCACCCCATGAATCGGCGTATCGCATGGGCGGGAGTCGCGTTATCCACCCTCGGCATCCTCGTCGCCACGCTGCAGCCCTCGGGCACGACGCTCGCTCCGGGCTGGTCGTTCGACCTGAGCTCCGGCGAATCCGCCATCGCCGACCTCATCGCCAACCTGCTGCTCTTCATTCCCCTCGGCGCCTGCCTCGTGCTCGCCGGCGTCCGGCCGCTCCGCGCCATTCTCCTCGGCGCCGCGCTGTCTTTTTCCGTCGAGTTCTCACAGCAGTGGATCCCGGGCCGCGACCCGAGCGTGGGCGACGTCATCGCCAACACGACGAGCACCGCGATCGGCGTGGCGCTCGTCCTCGCCCTGCCCCGGGCGCTGCACGCCACGCCACAGCAGAGCGGCTGGCAAGCCCTCGGCATCGCCATCGCGGCCATCGTGGTGTGGTCCATCACCGGCATCCTCACTCGGCCCATCTTCCCACCGGCGCCGTACTGGGATGTGTGGACGCCCAATTGGGATCATTGGGGGCTGTATAGAGGAAAAGTGCTGGGAGCGAGACTCGACGGGATTAAACTGTCTCAGTCGATCGTCGACACGGCCGATCCACACTCTGCGCCGCCGGACCTGCTCCTCAAGACCGGCCAGTCGCTGCAGGTCACCGCCGTCTGGCCGGCTCGGCCACCACATCGGAAGTCGCCACTCGTCGCGCTGCTCGACCGCGACACGACGAAAGTGCTGATCCTCGCCGCCGACGGCACCGATCTCATGGTGCGCTACTACAGCCAGGCCATCGCGCTGCGGATGGAGCAGCCGGCGTCGCGCTGGCGCCATGCACTCGCGCGCCTCGCGCCGCAAGACACATTTCTCGTGCAAACGTGGCGCGGTGAGCGCGGCATTTGTCTGTCGGTGAACTCGGAGCGGAGCTGCGGATACGGACATACGATCGGCGAAGGCTGGGAGCTCATCTATTATCCGGAGCACTTTCCGGCCTGGTTATACGCATTGCTCGATATGACCTGGATCGCTGGATGGGTGGTTGGTATTGGCTATGGTACGTTGCAAGCTGGGCGGACACCGCTATGGTATGCGGCAGCTGCGATTGTGGTCGCCGGGTTGGCTGTGGTGCCGATGGTTACGGGTCTCAAGACCACGCCGATAGTAGAGTGGCTCGGTGCTGCGATCGGTTTGGCTGGGCCGTTAGTCGTAAGAAAAGTTGCGACGTTGCGCAGCCGGCAAAGTGGCTTCAAGATGCCCGCGCGAAGTTTCTAGGAACACCACGCGACGCACCACGCAC
>DASZNX010000027.1:0-2683 GCA_035551075.1 Gemmatimonadales bacterium
GGCAACTTGCCTGCCTTCTGTTCCTCGTCGACCCACTTCATCACCGAGTCGGCGAGCAGCTCGACGGGAGCGAGCAGCCCGAACACCCATTTGTAGCCGCGCTTGTAGATCGCGCTCGCCGCGCCGCCTCCGTTCACGTAGAGCATCTGGTTCTGCTCCGCCGCGGCGCTCTGCGCCTCGACGAGGTTGGTCGCGTACGTGCCGAGCAGGAAGTTCACCCTCTCGCTGTTGATCAACCGGTCGGCGAGGCTCACGGCGGTCGCCTGCGTGCTGGTGTCGTCGAGCAGGAGCAACTCGACTTTCATCGTCTTGTCGCCGACTTTCACCCCGCCGTTCTTGTTCTGCAGCTCGAAGGCGTAGTCGTATCCCTCCTTGTAGAACCCGCCGATGCGCGCCTCGGCTCCAGTGAGGGGCAGCGTGGCGCCGATGCGGATCGTTCCCTGACCACTCCCCTGGGACTTCGCGGTGCTCGCGACGAGAATCGGGAAGACGAGCGCCGCCGCCGCGAAGATTCTCGATGTGGTGGGTGTCATGGCGCGGCACCTAGCCACGCCCTTTTGCAAAAATCAATCCCCGCTAGTGCTCCATTTTCAAACGCATTGCGGCACCCTCGTAGTGGCCCGTCTTGACAGACATTCGTCGCGCCCCGTAGTGTCGCGGCGCGTGATCGCTTTTTCCAGCGGCGGCAAACACTGACATCACACGGCCGGCGTCATTTTCTGGCGCGCCGATTTCGGGAGGACGGATGAGCGGTGCCATGGAAGCAACTTCGGTTGCTGGAGTCGACCGGCGTGTCGACGCGGCGGAGGAGCGGCGCGTCATCATCGCGTCGTCCGTCGGAACGGTTTTCGAATGGTATGACTTCTATCTCTACGCGATCCTCGCCAACTTCTTTGCGGGATTGTTCTTTCCGCCGGGGAACGTGACGTTCCAGCTGCTGGGCGCTTTCGGCGCCTACGCGGCTGGCTTCCTGGTGCGGCCGTTCGGCGCGTTGATCTTCGGCCGAATCGGCGATCTGGTCGGACGCAAATATACGTTCCTCATCACCATCACGGTGATGGGCCTCGCCACCGTGCTCGTCGGCTTCCTGCCGACTTACAACAGCATCGGCGCGGCCGCGCCGCTCATCCTGCTCTTCCTCCGTCTCGCGCAGGGATTGGCGTTGGGCGGCGAATACGGCGGTGCGGCGACTTACGTCGCCGAGCATGCGCCCGACGAGAGGCGCGGCCGGGCGACCAGCTGGATCCAGACCACGGCGACAGTCGGCATGTTGGCTGCCCTCGTCGTAATCGGGATCGTGCGCCTCTCGCAGAGCGCGGCGACTTTCTCCACCTGGGGCTGGCGCATCGCGTTCTGGTTCTCCATTCCACTGCTCGTCATCTCCATCTACATCCGGCTCAAGCTGAACGAGTCGCCGCTGTTCCAGCGGATGAAGGCGCAAGGCAAACGATCCAAGTCGCCCCTCCGCGACAGCTTCCTCAAGTATCCGAACAACAAATACGTGTTCCTCGCGCTCTTGGGCGCCACCGCCGGACAAGGCGTGGTTTGGTACACGGGCCAGTTCTACGCGCTGTTCTTCTTGCAGATCTATCTGAAGCTCGATTTCATCCCCACGTACGCGCTGATCGGACTGTCACTCATCATCGCCACGCCGTTCTTCATCGTTTTCGGCGCGTGGTCCGATCGAATTGGCCGCAAGAAGATCATTCTCGCGGGCTGCCTGATCGCGGCGGTCACGTACTTCCCGCTCTTCAAAGGTCTGACGCATTTCGTCAACCCGACGCTGGAGAACTTCCGGGACACGGTGCCGATCACCGTCGCGGCGAATCCCGGCGACTGCAACTTCCACATCTTCGTCGGTCCCTGGACGAAACAGACGCCTTGCGATCGCGCGCGATCGTTCATCACCAGTTCCGGGCTGAAATTCACCGCGCTCCCAGCCGTCGCCGGCGAGACGGTGGTGACCCGGATCGGTGACACGGAAATCCGCGGCTGGGATCCGGCAAAGACGCCTGCGTCGGTAACCGCGACGCTCAAGTCGAAGGGTTATCCGGCCAAGGCGGACACGAGCAAGGTGAACTGGGTGATGACGGAGATCATCCTCGTGATCATGGTGATCTACGTGACGATGGTGTACGGGCCGATCGCGGCGTTCCTGGTCGAATTGTTCCCGACGCGGATTCGCTACACCTCGATGTCGCTGCCCTACCACATCGGCAACGGCTGGTTCGGCGGGATGCTTCCTCTGCTGGCGACTGCCATCGTGGCCAACACGGGCGACATCTACAATGGCCTCTGGTATCCAATCATCGTGTCGCTGATCTCGCTCGTCGTCGGCGGAATCTTCCTGCACGAGACGAGACATCTCCGTCTGGACGACGAAGCACCGATCGCCACCGTGACGGCCGGCGCGCGCGCCTGATCGCGATTTGCTGTTCCCGACCGGCCGGGTCCTCGCGGCCCGGCCGGTTCTTTTTTGCGCACGGCTTCCTTCATTCGTGCGATTGGGTCGGTGCCCATGCCGGACTTCCTGCAGGTCGGGCCGCACCGTCTCGAGTACGCCTGGTTCGGCGCGCCCGCCGCGACCGCTCTGGTGCTGTTGCACGAGGGACTCGGCAGCCTGGGCCTCTGGCGCGAGTTCCCCCGCAATCTCGAGAATGCCACGGCAACGCCAGTGTTCGCG
>DASZNX010000028.1:0-2969 GCA_035551075.1 Gemmatimonadales bacterium
GCTCAGATGGAGCTCGTCTTCCATCCGGAGCAAGCGGGCCGTCTCGGCCTCCTGCAGCCGCGTGACCGGGATACCGGTCCAGCGCGACACGATAAACGCGACGCCTTCTTCGCTGATCGTCGGCCGCCGAGTCTGCCGCTCGCGCTCCCACTCCTCCTGCTTGCGGCGGATCTCCGCCTGGAGCTCGCGCTCGGAGTCGCGTAGCGACGCGGCCTTCTCGAAGTTCTGATCGCGGACGGCGGCTTCCTTGTCGCCGCTCAAGCCCTCGAGCTTGTCCTTCAGCTCGGCGACTTCGGGCGGCGGCACCTGGGCCGCGAGGCGGGCGCGGGCGCCGGCCTCGTCGATCACGTCGATCGCCTTGTCGGGCAGGAAGCGATCGGTGATGTACCGCTCCGACAGCTTCGCCGCCTCGATCAGGGTCTCATCGGGAATCACGACGCGGTGATGGTCCTCGTAGCGCTTCCGCAGGCCCTTGAGAATCTCGATCGTCTCCTCGATGGTCGGCGGATCGACGATCACCGTCTGGAAGCGGCGCTCCAGCGCGCCGTCCTTCTCGATGTACTTGCGATATTCGTTCAGCGTGGACGCCCCGACGCACTGCAGCTCGCCGCGCGCCAACGCCGGCTTCAACATATTCGAGGCATCCACCGCGCCTTCGGCCGCGCCCGCGCCGACGAGCGTGTGCAGCTCGTCGATGAACAGAATGATGTTCTTGTTCTGCGCGATTTCGTTGATGACGGCTTTCAGCCGCTCCTCGAACTGGCCGCGATACTTCGTGCCGGCGATCACCGCCGCCATGTCGAGCGACAGCACGCGGTGATCCTTCAACGCGTCCGGGCACTGGCCGCTGGAAATCAGCTGCGCGAGGCCTTCGACGATAGCCGTCTTGCCGACGCCCGGCTCGCCGATCAGCACCGGGTTGTTCTTCTTGCGGCGGGACAAAATCTCCATCACCCGCTCGATTTCCTTCTGCCGCCCGATCGTGGGATCGAGCGAGCCTTCGGCCGCGAGCTGCGTCAGATCGCGGCAGAAGTGATCGAGCGCCGGAGTCTTCGATTTCTTCTCGCTCTTCGGCGGGGTCGGCTGCGCACCGGTCCCACCGCCCGCGGGCGTGGCCGGCATCTCACTGCCGAGCAGCCGCAACGTCTCGGCGCGCGCCTGCTCGAGGTTCACGCCGGCGTCCGTCAGCACCTGCGCGGCAATGCCCTTTTCTTCGCGCAGCAGGCCGAGCAGCAGGTGCTCGGTACCGACGTACGAGTGATTCAGCTCGCGCGCCTCGCTCATCGCCAGCTCGAGCACCTTCTTGGCGCGGGACGTATAGGGAAGGTCAGGGCCGGCTGCGGCCGCTGCTTTTCCCTTCTTGACCGTCTCCTCGATTTTCTGCTGGATCTCTTCGAGATCGACGTTGAGATTCGTCAGGACCGCCGCGGCGACGCCTTCGCCTTCGCGGATCAAGCCGAGCAGGATGTGCTCGGTGCCGACGTACTCGTGATGCAGGCGGGCCGCTTCTTCGCGAGCCATCTGCAGAACTTTCCGGACACGATCCGTGAAATTGTAGCCGTTCATCGGGGCTCCACATTCGGTTCGTCTTCGAGCAAGCGCCGCACAAACGCAGCGCGCACCGTCGGCAGTTCGCGGTCGCCGGTAGACCGGCCGTCCATGGCTGCCAGGTGCGCGAGTTGGGTGTAAATCAACAACTTGTTCAGGGTATATACCCCTGGTCCCGGCAGCAGCTTCAGCCCAACGCCCAACCGCACACCGCTCAACAGGTTCATCGTCTCTTCAAACGTCAACCGGCGCGCGTGCTTCAGCAAACCGTATGCGCGCCACGTCTTGTCCTCGACTTCCTCGGGTGCCGTTCTTAATAGCACGTCCCGTGCCTGTTCCTCGTATTCGACGACCTGCCGCACGATTTTCCCGAGGTGATCGATTAGCTCGTCTTCCGTCTTCCCCAAGGTTGTTTGGTTGGACAACTGGAAGAAATTTCCCACGACTTCACTGCCTTCCCCGTACAGGCCCCGAAAGGTTAATCCCACCTGCGAGAGGCCTTGGAGAACTTTGTTGATTTCCTTGGTCAAAACAAGGCCCGGCAAATGGATAAGGACGCTGGCCCTGAGACCGGTTCCGGCATTGGTCGGACAGGACGTAAGATAGCCAAATTCAGGGTGAAAGGCGAAAGGAATCAGCTTACCTAATTCGGCATCTACCGATTCCACCGCGGCATACGCGTCTTCCAAATCGAAGCCAGACCACATGCCGTGCAGACGCAAATGATCTTCTTCGTTCACCATGACCCCGACTTGATCCTGGACAAGCAGCGCGGCGCCCGGCCGGGGCGGCGTTTCCCGCTCTAACCCCGCGAGCTCCTTGCTGATGAGGTGCCGCTCGTGCAGCAATTGCCGTTCGACCCGCTCCATGTCGTCGAGCAGGAACGCTACGGCGGACGACAGATGATCCGACGATTCGGCGGCTTCGCGGACGCGCTCCAACACCGCCCGCCGGTCGTTGTCCTTGGCGCGCTGGCTGAACGGGATGCCGCGGATGTTGCGCGCGAGCCGGATCCGGGTCGACAGCACGATCGTCGACTTCGGCCCGGACGCATCCAGCCAGCGCATCCCGCCATCGGGTAGCAGAGTCAGGTCCATTATTCCAGCACCCGGATCCGATCCCGCAGCTCGGCGGCGAGCTCGAAGTTTTCGCCCTCCACGGCGCGCCGCAGCTGAGCTTTCAGCTCGAGCAGGCGGCTCCGCGGATCGGCGTCCGCGCCCGTGTCCCCGGGCGCCTCATAGCGCTCGCCGACGTGCTGGCTGGACCCGTGCAATCGCCGCAGCAGGTCGCGCAAATGTCCGTCGAACGTGACGTAACAGCGATCACATCCCAGGCGGCCGGTATCGCGAAAGTCTCGCAGGGTACTGCCACACTCGGGGCAGCGAACGGCATCGGCCCCCGCAGGGACCAGTGCCCCCGCG
>DASZNX010000029.1:0-7490 GCA_035551075.1 Gemmatimonadales bacterium
AGACGATTGGCGTAGGGACGGGGACCGATCGCCATCACGACGGCGTTGCTCCATACCTCGCGCCCATCGGCCAAGGTCACGTGAAACCGCCCCCCCCCGTTGCGCCCGTTTCGTCCTTCGATGCGCTCCACAAATGTCTCATCCACGTCCGGCACCGCCCGCTCCTTGAACCACAACCCGTACTGCACGAACACCTCGAGGGGCAGGGGATAGCTCTTGTCGTTGCCGGTTTCACGGCAGAACCGCTCGAGCCGGAACTCACCGCGCGGATCCGAGAGACTGGTGCACCACCAGAGGGAGCGGAGCAACATCCGCTTCGGCATGTGGTCGCGCCATAGTCCCAACGGTTTGCCAAAGACAGCCACCTTCAGGCCGCGGCCCTTGAGGTGCGCCGCGGTGGACAATCCATACGGACCGGCGCCGACGACGACTGCATCATAGGGAGCGGTCGTCATAGCGCCGCCTTTCCGAGCACCACTCGTCTCATATGCGAACCCAGCCTCTTGAATGTCGTGCGGACGAACCCCGAGGCCGCGCGGACCGCGGGGAGCGGATCTTCCCAATCGAAATAGTCATAGCCCATCGGCTTCAGAAACGAGACGCCGAAATCCATGATCGTTTTGACGGGGGGCGAGATGCCCGGCCTGCCACGCTGCTGGAGCGAGTCGACCGTCGTTTCGATGTCGCCGCCCAGATAGCGCATCCATCCGCCGATCCGGTAACCGTTCTGCTGCGTGATCGGAGAGCCGCTCGCCCATTGGTAGAGCAGGAAGGGAAAGTCCACGCCGGCGCGTACCGCCACCTCGACGGACGCAGACAGCCGTGGGTTGATCTCCATCAAGTAGGGGACGCCGTCGGCTCCGCGCCGGAACTCGACCTCCGAGTAGCCTTCCAGATTGATATCGCGCACCAGTGCTTCGGCGTACCGCCCGGTGTCGCGCGGAATGGCGATGCTCTGGCGCAGGACAGACGCACCTCCCAGCGGCGGATGCGTGCGCGCTGCAAGCTGCGCAAAGCGCGCGTACATCTGGCCGTTGGCATACAGAAAGCTCACGGCCTCACGCCGTCCCGATAACAACTGTTGGAAGAGGACAGACATCCCGAACCGCGTCACCCGCTCGACCGCTCGTGCGGCCTCGGCGGCCGAGACGACGAGCACGGGAGCGGCGCGCAGCCTCTCGTGGCTATTCGCGAGCCATGACTCGCACGGTTTGATCACCGCGGGAAGCCCGATTTCCTTCAAGGCAGCCGGGAGATCCGCGGCTTCCCGCACTAAGACCTCGCGCGGTACCGGGATACCGAGCCGCCGGGCGACCTCCTCCGTTCGCTCCTTGTTGATGGCCACCGCCAGCGCCGGCTCAGGTGCCAGCGCGAGCCGCACACGCGGCTCGAGCCGCGCCCGTTGCTGCCGCAGCAGCTCGATCGTGCCGTCGTGCGAGGCAATGAGCGTCTGCGCGCCGCTCTCGTCCAGCCACTCTTCGAGTCGCCCGAAGTAGTCGTCGGACGTCTCGTCGGTGGGAAACACGAAGCGCCGGGCACACCAGCGCGAGGCGAAGGCAGGGAGATTGCGTGACGTCCCGGCAGCCGCAACCTGGAGTCCCCTGCGGCCGAGCGATCGCACGGTCACGAGGGACTGCCGAAGGGACGCATTGAGCACTAGCGCGGCGCAGCTCATCGTGCGTGCTGGAAGGCAAGAGGCTTGCCAAGGCCTTGTGATGGGCTCCAGTAAGGCACGCTTCCAGACGTGTGGCCCGCTCGCAACGCCACCCGCCACAGTCTGGCACGGACCACGCGCAGCCTCGCAGCACGGAACTTGATCAGGCAAGTCCGCATATGCGGGTACTCCATGTTGTGGCGCCAGGCGTGATTGGGGGTTTGGAGCGCGTCGTGCAGCTGCTGGCACAAGGCCAGGCGCGCGCCGGCTACGACGCCCATGTCGTTGCGATTCTCGATCCTTCCTACGGGGGAGGCCATCCCCTGCTCGATGCGCTCGCCGCGAGCGGCGTGACGACCCACCGCATCGCCCTGCCGGGCCGGGCTTATCGAATGGAGCGCGCCGCCGTCCGACAGCTCGTGCGGCGCGTGGAACCCGACATCGTCCATACCCACGGCTATCGCCCCGACCTCGTGGACTCGGCCGCGGCGCGCCGCGAAGGCATTCCGACCGTGAGCACCGCTCACGGCTTCACCGGCGGGGACTGGAAAAATCGGGTGTACGAGCGGTTGCAGCGCCGCGCGTACCGGCGGTCATTCGATGCCGTCGTCGTCGTTTCCCGCGCGCTGGCCGATCGGCTGATCCGGGACGGCGTGCCGGCCGATCGCATTCACATCGTGTTCAACGCGTGGCAGGAGACGACGCCGCTGCTCGATCGCGCGACGGCGCGGGAAGTCCTGGGCATCGCCGGCGGGGAGTTCCGCATCGGCTGGGTGGGGCGCCTGAGTCAGGAAAAGGGACCCGATGTGCTCATCGATGCGCTGCGCCTCCTGCGAGACCTGCCGCTTGGTGTCTCCATGGTGGGAGCTGCTTCCGCGGAAGAGCAACAGGCGCTCCTCGCTCGAGCCAGGCGACTCGGTGTGGCGGATCGGATCACATGGCACGGACTCGTCCCCGATGCCTCACGGGTGTTCGCGGCGTTCGACCTGTTCGTCCTCAGCTCGCGCACGGAAGGCACGCCGATCGTGCTCTACGAAGCCATGGCGGCCGGCGTACCGATTGTGGCCACGCGCGTGGGCGGTGTGCCCGACGCCGTCTCGCCGGCAGAAGCAGCGCTGGTGCCGGCCGCGAATCCGGTCGCTCTCGCGGCGGCCATTCGGTCCGTGTACCGGGATTCCGCCGCCGCGCAGGCACGAGTGCGGCGCGCGCGCCAGCGCGTGTTGAGAGAGTTCAGCGTGCCGCCATGGGTGCGCCGCTACGAGGCCGTGTACCAGCTCGTGACGCGCCGAGCGGTGGGGGGGGTGCCTGCATGAGCGCGGTCGCTACTGTCGTGATCGCCCTCGCCCTGAGTCTTTGTCTGTATACGTGCGTCATCTATCCCGCGCTCCTGTGGGCGCTCGCTCTGGTTCGCCCGCGGTCAGCACATGGTTCAAGGTTTTCTAACCCCGGGCGCAAGCCCGGGGACCCCGGGCCCGCCGGGGACGGCCGGGACCCCCGGGACCCCGTTGGCAGGTCCTGGCCACTCATCAGCATCGTCGTGCCCGCGCATAACGAACGCGCCGTCATCGGTGCCACGCTCGAGCGGATTCTCGCGCTGGACTATCCCGCCGACCGGCGGCAGGTCTTGGTGGTTTCCGATGCCTCCACGGACGGAACCGATGACATCGTGAGGCAGTTTGCGACGCGCGGCGTGGAGTTGCTGCGTCAATCCGAGCGGCGCGGGAAAACCGCGGCCGAAAACGCGGCCCGGCCGCATCTGCGCGGCGAGATCATCATCAACACCGACGCGAGCGTGGGCATCGACCGGGCTGCGCTAAAGACTCTGGTGGCCGCATTCGACGATCCATCTGTTGGCGTGGCGTCGGGGCGAGACGTCAGTGTTTCGAACGTCGACGACCGCTCCAATCCCGGCGAGCACGCGTATGTCGGATACGACATGTGGGTGCGGGATCTCGAGACCAACGTGTCCGGTATCGTCGGGGCTTCGGGATGTCTGTATGCGATTCGTCGCGACCTGCACCTGCAGCACATGCCGGAGGGCTTGAGCCGCGATTTCGGGGCAGCGCTGGTCGCGCGGGAGCACGGCTACCGCGCGGTCTCGGTTCCCACGGCCGTCTGTTACGTCCCCCGCAGCCTCTCGCTGCGGCGCGAGTATCGCCGCAAAGTGCGCACGATGGCCCGCGGCCTGAGAACGCTCTGGTACAAACGGGCGTTGCTCGACACGCGGCGTTTCGGCCTCTTCGCCTGGATGCTCGTGAGCCACAAGCTCTGCCGCTGGCTCCTCCCGTGGGCACTGCTGCTGGCCGCTCTCGCGCTGGTGATTCTCGCGCCCGGCCATTGGTGGGCCGCCACTCTCTTGGCGTGCGGCATGGTGGCCGCGCTGGCCGCGCTCGGCGGATGGCTGTGGCCTGAAGGGCGAGCCATGCCGCGCGTGCTATCGCTCCCTACCTACGCCCTGAGCGGCACGGTCGCGGGGGCCCTTGCCTGGCTCAGCGCCCTGGGGCCGGGGGGAACGGCGCTCTGGGAACCGACTCGCCGAGGCGCGACAGTGAAAACGGATGTCGCAGGGATACAGCAACTGTAGTACGGGTGCGACGCTGTTCGCGCACGCGCAAGGCGGAAAGTGAGGGGGACAAGGGGCGTGGTGGGTATGGGTCTTGCCTTGTGACCCACCGATGACTCCAACTTCTTTTCCGCTGATCCGCAATCAGCCAGACAACCCAGCTGACGTTCCCGCTTCGCCCGGGGCTACCGCCCCCCCCGCCGCTGCAGCGCCCCCACCGGCCCCCCATTCCCCCCAGCGAGGCTCTCTTGTCCCCGATGGTTCCGTCGCGGCACCGCCGGGCCTGGTGTCGGGGCCGGACTGGCATCGCATCGCCAGCGCGTTGTTTCGCTTCAAGTGGGTCGTGATTCTGGCGCTGTTGCTCGGTTTGGGCGCCGCGTTCGCGGCCACGCGCGTGCTGCGTCCCGTCTACCGGGCGCAGGCCAACGTCTGGGTGGACGTGCCCGATAATCGCACGGAGACAGCATCGGACGCCCGTGGGCCGATCCGTCAGGGCGCGCTGCTCGATGCCGATGCATGGGTCGAGCTGATGCGCTCCTACGTCGTGCTCGACCAGGTGGTGAAAGACCTGCGACTGTACCTCGAGGTCAAGCGACCGAGCGACCGCGGCAATTTCGTGGCCTTCCAGGTGGGCGACACATTCCGCCCCGGCGACTACAAGCTGAACATCAGCGACGATGGCCGGTCCTACACGCTCGCCTCCGCCGACGGGAAGCAGCTGGACCGCGGGTCGGTCGGTGACTCCGTCGGGAGCCGTCTCGGTTTCCAGTGGGCTCCCGCGCCCGGGAGCCTGCCGCCCGGCCGCACGATCGAGTTCTCGCTCGTCACTCCGCGCGACGCGGCATTGCGGCTCGGCGAGCAGCTCGACGTGCGCATGGACGTCAACGGCAACTTCCTGGCGCTCGAGCTCCGGGGTCAGAACCCCGTCCTGATTTCCAACATTCTCAACGCCGTGACGCAGCGCTACGTCGACGTCGCCGCGCAGCTCAAGCGCGAAAAGCTGACCGAGTTGACGAAGCTGCTCGAAGACCAATTGACGACGGCGCAGCGCAATCTCGATGATGCGGAGAACGCGCTGCAGCGTTTCCGGACCCGTACCATCACCCTGCCGTCGGAGCGGTCGCCGAGTCAGACGGCCACCGATACGCGCGACCCCAGAGCCGGCTTCTTCGACATCCAGGTCGAGCGCGACCAGGTGCGCCGCGACCGCGATGCGATCGACGCCTTATTGGCGCAGGGCTGGCAGGCGGGTGTGCCGACGGCCGCTTTGCTGGCGATCGAGTCGGTGCAACACGCGCCGGAGTTGTCGAATGCGTTGAAAGAGCTGAGCGATAAAGAGGCGGCGCTGCGCGCCTACCGCTATCACTACTCGGACGCCTACCCGCCCGTGCAGCGGCTCATCGCCCAGATCGCGGACCTCCAGCAGCGCACGATTCCCAGCCTCGCGCGCGGGCTCTCCTCCCAGCTCTCGGCGCGCGAAGCGGAGCTCGGGAGACAAGTTGCGACCGCATCGAGTGGCCTGCGTCAAATCCCCGGCCGCACCATCGAAGAGGGGCGGCTCACGCGCAACGCGCAGCTGAAAGAGCAGACGTACACCGCGCTGCAGCAGCGCTACGACCAGGCCCGGCTCGCGGCGGAAGCGACCGTGCCGGACGTGCGCATTCTCGATCCGGCGATCGTTCCGCAGCGTCCGTTCAAAAACACCGCGCCACGTCTGCTCCTCATGGGGCTCATCGCCGGGCTCGGCCTCGGGATCGTCGCCGCCGTCATCCTCGATCGCGTGGACCCGAAGGTGCGCTACCCGCAACAGGTGTCGCGCGACATGGGGCTCCCGATTCTCGGCGCCGTACCGCATCTGCGCGCCAAGGATCCGACCGAAGTGATCGAAGCGTTCCGTGGCATCCGGTTGAGCGTGCTCCATGAGCACGGTCCGGGACCGTTCATCATCACCGTCACGAGCCCCGAATCGGGGGACGGCAAATCGTTCGTGTCGGCGAATCTCGCGCTCACACTCGCGGACAGCGGACACCGGACACTGCTCATCGACGGCGACATCCGCCGCGGCGTCCTGCACCGCCGCTTCAAACTCAGCCGCCAACCCGGTCTCGTTGACTTCCTGCTGGGAGAGGCAAGCAAGGAAGCCATCGTGCAGCAGACGGAGTACCGGAGACTCGCGCTCATCGGCTGCGGCACGCGCACATCGCGCGCACCCGAGGTGCTCGGCTCGACCGCGATGAACGATCTGGTTGCGGATATGCGCACGCAATACGACGCAGTCGTGGTCGATAGTCCGCCGCTCGCCGCCGGTGTCGATTCGTTCATCCTCGGCACGGTGACGGGTTCGCTGCTCGTGGTATTGCGGACGGGGCACAGCCATCGTGACATCACGGGCGCCAAGCTCGAAATGCTGGACCGTTTGCCGATTCGCTTGCTCGGCGCCGTCTTGAACGATGTGCCGCGCGGCGCGGCCTACGGGTATTACGCTTACTACTCCTACTATCTGCCGGGCTACGAAGCGGTGGAGGAATCGAACGGCCGCCAAGCGACGGCTCCGAGAGTGGTATGAACAAAACTTTCCGCGTGGCGCTGCTCGCCATGCTCGCACTCGTAACACGACTGCCGGCACAGACACGAACGGCGCCATTCCAGGCCGGCGACCGCATTCTGCTTCGCGTCGAGGGTGACTCAGCGCTTACCGACACGTTTACAGTTGTCACCGGTCCCGCGGTACGACTTCCGGAAATCGGCGAGATCTCACTCGCCGGCGTGCCGCGTGCCGATCTCGAGTCTCACATGACCCGCGAGCTGGGCCGATACCTCAAGGATCCGGTGGTCGAGGCACGCGCGCTGATTCGCGTCTCTGTGTTGGGAGAAGTGACGAAGCCGGGCTATTACGCGGTCCCGGTCGATCTCGTGCTGGCCGACGCCCTCATGGTCGCCGGCGGCGCCACCAAAGACGCGCGAGTCGATCAGATGAAAATCTTCCGCGGGAGCACCACGCTCTGGCAGGGGAATCAACTCCAGAGCCAGATCGCCCAAGGGGCCACGCTGGATCAGCTCGGCATGAAGGCCGGTGATCGCATTCAGATACCGTCCAAGCCCGATCCGGAATCGAAGTGGCGCATCACCGGGATCATCGTCACCAGCCTCGCTGCGGCCGTCGGGGTCATTGCGTTGACGAGATAGGTACGCCGGGATCGGAGATCGGCTGGGGTCCTGGCGCGGGCGATCCTCGTTGGCACATCGGCTGGAGGTCGAAGATCGGCTGGGGTC
>DASZNX010000030.1:0-4407 GCA_035551075.1 Gemmatimonadales bacterium
GTTCTACTGCCAGGGTGTGGGGGTTGGAACAGTTGCGCTGGGTGATTCAGTTGCGATTCTGTAGACGCTGAGACGTGTAAGGAGACGCCGAGCCGCCGAGACGCTCGGCGTCTTTTTTATGATAGCTCGTCCCAAGCCATCGCCGAGGTCTTATGGCAGCGCGCGCA
This sequence comes from Gemmatimonadales bacterium, assembly GCA_035551075.1. Classification (GTDB taxonomy): domain Bacteria; phylum Gemmatimonadota; class Gemmatimonadetes; order Gemmatimonadales; family GWC2-71-9; genus 20CM-2-65-7. Next base: position 168 of record DASZNX010000030.1, read on the forward strand.
CGTCATCTCATTGGTGCGCGCCTCGATGCCCTGGCGATGCCGGCAGGATGGGCAAACCGCGTACGTCAGTGGGAACAGGCGTCCGAGTCGCTCGATCATGCGCGGCTCGCACTGCACGATGGTCCACCGCTCCGGCGGATGATAGCGAATTTCCAGGAAGCGGCGGTCGACCGGAATGTTGTGCCGATTCACGTCGAGTACGACGATGTTGCTCGAAGAGATGCGAACGACGGGATACCACGCGCCGCGGCGCAGTGTGTGCGCGCCGGCGGGACCCACGCGCGCCCAACCCTTCACCTGCAACTTCGTCGGCATGATCGAGCGGGGGGCCGTTTCCATGGCATTAAGACTATCCATGGGCGCAAGTGCCTGTCGTGACTGGAGTCACAGGCTACACGGTCGCCGCTGTGCTCATCCGCATTCGGAAAAGCCGCAAACGTGACATTTCGCACATCCCTCGATGAATGCCAACTGCGAGCCGCAGTCCGGGCACGCGCCGATGAAATCCTGCTCCGGCCGGCGAGCTCCCAACACGGCAGCATCGCCACCCGCGCCGGGGACAACCTCGCTCGCGACCGGTGAAGGGGTTCCGCCGCCGATGCTCAGCTCCTGCTGCACGCCCTGCTTTTCCTGCATCCATTTTTCGATCGCGATGCCGATGGCATCGGGAACCGACATCACTTTGTTGGGACCGAGGCCCACCGCGCGGTCGGACGAGATGCCGCGAAGCTGGCGGTAGATCTCCGGCAGCGGCACGCCCGAGCGCAGCGCGAGCGAAATCAGCCGGCCAATCGCTTCGACATCGGCCATCAGCGCGCCGCCCGCCTTGCCGAGCGACATGAACACCTCGAAGGGCTGGCCTTTGTCGTCTTCGGTGATGGTCACGTACATCGTGCCGAGCGGCGACTCGATGCGGCGAGTCGAACCCTTCAACAGATCGGGACGTGAGCGCTTGGCCCGGCGCTGCAGATTCTCCGCCTCGACGTCATGCAGCCGGTCGCGCGTGCGCGTCAGCTCGGTCTCCAGCTCCGCGATACGACTGAGGGCCTCGGCCAACGCATCCTTCCCTGCCCCGGCGGTCCCTTCCTGTACCTTTTTAGCCGTCGAGCCGGTCGATAGCACCTGGTTCTCGCGCGCGCCGTCGCGATACACGGTCACGCCTTTGCAGCCGAGCTGGTAGGCGTACCGGTAGATCTGCTCGACGTATTCCTCGGTCGCCTCGTTTGCGAAGTTGCACGTCTTGGAGATCGCCGAGTCGGTGAAATCCTGGAACGCGGCCTGCATCCGGATGTGCCACTCGGGCGTCACGTCGTGCGCCGTGACGAACACGCGCTGCCACTGCTTCGGCACGGCGTCAAAGTGAATGTGTCCGGCCTCGGCGATCTGCTTCATGAGGGCGTCGGAGTACCATCCCTCGCGCTTCGCGATCGCCACAAAGTCCTCGTTCACGTCCGGCATCAGCACGCCCGCCTGATTCCGCATGAAGGCGATCGCGAACAGCGGCTCGATACCGGATGAGCATCCGGCAATGATCGAGATCGTGCCGGTCGGAGCAACCGTCGTGAGATTACAGTTGCGGAGTTTCCGCATCGGCCGGATGCGCTCACCGCGCGCATCGCGGGCACAGGTCGCATCTGGTCCCCAGATCGACCGTTCCCACTCCGCGAACGTGCCGCGCTGCTCCGCCAGCTTCTCCGAGGCGACCTTCGACTCCTCATCGATGAACTGCATCAGCTTCCGGCCGAGCGCGACGCCCTCGTCCGAATCGTAGGGGATGCCGAGGCGGACCAGCAGATCGGCCCAGCCCATGATGCCGAGCCCGATGCGGCGGATCCGTTTGGCAAGGTCGTCGATCTCGGACAGGGGATACTTGTTCGCGTCGATCACGTTGTCGAGGAAGTGTGTGCAAAGATGGACCGAGGTGCGCAGCGCCTCCCAATCCACTTCACCGCTCTTCACGAACACGCCAACGTTGATCGAGCCCAGGTTACAGACGTCGTACGGCAGCAGCGGCTGCTCGCCGCAGGGATTGGTCGCTTCATAGCTGCCGAGGTGCGGCACGGGATTGTAGTGGTTCGCGCGATCGATATAGAAGACGCCCGGCTCGCCGGTCTTCCACGCCCCATGCACGATCTGCTTGAACACATCCCGGGGGTCGAGCTGCCCCACGACCTTGCCCGTGCGAGGATGAATCAGGTCGTATGGCTTCCCCGCTTCGAGCGCGAGCATGAATGCATCCGTCACCGCGACGGAAATGTTGAAATTCGTCACCTGGGTGAGGTCATCCTTGCAATGGATGAACTCGATGATGTCGGGATGATCGACCCGCAGGATCCCCATGTTGGCGCCGCGCCTGGTGCCGCCCTGCTTCACGACGTCGGTCGAGGCGTCGTACAGCTTCATGAACGACACTGGACCGGAGGCGACGCCCATCGTGGAGCGGACGACGTCGTTCTTCGGGCGCAGGCGGGAGAACGAGAATCCCGTTCCACCGCCCGATTGGTGGACGAGCGCCATGGCGCGCAGCGTGTCGTAGATGCCCGAGCGTCCATTCGAGAGCGCGTCTTCCACCGGGAGCACGAAGCAGGCGGACAGCTGGCCAAGGGGCCGGCCCGCATTCATCAGGGTCGGCGAGTTCGGCATCCACACCCGCGTCGCCATGAGGTCATAGAACGTCTCGGCGAGGCTCTCCACCGCCCGATTCGAGGCGCCATAGGTTCGGTCCGGTGCGGCAATCGTGCGGGCGACCCGCCAGAACAGGTCCTGGGGCCGCTCGACCGGCTTACCCTGATCGTCCTTGACCAAATACCGGCGTTCGAGGACGGTCAGCGCATTGGCGCTCAGATCGAGACGGGTATTAGGGGTGGAAGTAGTCATTCGAGCTCGTCCCTTGACGGTAGAGCGTCACAAGACTTGTGGCGCAAGCGATGAAATTTAGCCTGGCAGCAGGCCGACTCAAAATCGACGGCGATAACGCGTGGAGGGTCAAGGTAGAGATGCGACTGAACCCGGGCAAGACTCGGGACTAATCAGACCGCGACTCGCTCGCTGAATATTCACATCACAAAGTTGTTCGCTCGAGCGGAAACGTCCCGCGACGGTGTCGCTCGGCCTCCGCGACGTAGTGCTCCCACGTTTCTTTGATGCGCGCGCGCAGACCATCATCGACGTGACGTACGACACGCGCGGGCACTCCCATCACCAGCGAGCCCGGCGGCACATGCATCCCTTCGGGCACGACCGCCCCGGCGGCGATCACGCTCCCCGTGCCCACGTGCACGTCATTAAGAAGGATAGAGCCCATCCCGATCAGGCACTCGTCCTCCACCGTGCAGGCGTGGAGAATCACCCGGTGCCCGACGCCCACTCGCGCGCCGACGCGCGTGGGCTTGCCTTCGTCCACGTGCACGATCGTGGCGTCCTGGAGGTTGGTGGCCTCACCGACCACGATGGGCGCCATGTCGCCGCGCAGGACCGCCTGGTACCAGACGCTCGAGCGTGGGCCGAGCGTGACATCGCCCAGCACGACGGCACCGGGAGCGATGAATGCCGAGGGGTGGATCTTGGCCGTGTGGATTACTGCCGCACCGGCTGGAACGGCCACTGCACCCACGCTTCGGTGGGCTCGCCGTTCTTCTGGGCGGGGTTCCAGCGGAGGTTCTTCACCATGTCGAGCGCTTCATTATTGAAGGTCTCGACGTTGGAGGGCACAAAGACCCGCGACTCCATGGTGGTGCCGTTGCGCGAAACATGAACCAGGAGGATCACCTGGCGTGGAAAGATCGGCGCATCCTGTGAAACCGGGATCAGCGTCGGGGACAGCGGCACGGGCCGGGTGTCGAAGCACAGGTTGTCCTGATTGTACGCCGGACCATACTGGTCACATGGGCCGGCCTCGTCGTCGCCGGTGCTCTGCATGTCCAAGCGCACCGTGAACGTCTCGCCCGGGGTGATCGTCACTTGGTGGTCGTACGTCTGGTATCCCGCTGCCCGGACAGTCACGTGGTGAACTCCGGCCGGCAGATCGAGCTGGGTTCCGCGGACCTGTTGCCCCTCGATGAGCACGCGGGCCCCCTGTGGCACGTTCTGCAGCACCAGCCGGCCTGGCGTGCCGGGAGGCGCCACCGGCACGCGCACCATGGGCGTCCGGCTTGTATCCGCTCGCGAGCTATCGACGTGGGCGAACGCGGCAGTCGACTCTCGAGCAGCGCTGTCGGTGGCGATACGGGCGGTCGTATCC
>DASZNX010000031.1:0-2924 GCA_035551075.1 Gemmatimonadales bacterium
TGATGGCCTGGCCACGCAGCTCGAGGGGATCGCCGAGAACGTGGCGACGCTGGGCACTCAAGCCGAGCGCGTCCGCGCGATCGAAGCGAGCACGACCCGGATCGGCAGCACGGTCGATGAGATGGCGCAGCGCGTCGCGCAGCTCGAGAAGTCGCACCCGGGCGTCCAGGCGGCGCTGCAGGATGTCGCGCAGCTGAGGGGCACGCACGAATCTGTCCGGGGCGCGCTGGAGCAGGTCGAAGGGGCCTCGGATGAGATGGCGCGGGTGCTCGAGCAGCAATCCGAGACCAAGGCGTGGCTCTCCAGCGTGGCTGAGCAAATCAAGGCGCTGCGTGTCGAGCTGACCGCGATCGAGGATCTGAAGCCCACCGTCGAGTCGGTCCGCGGCGAAGCCGATCGCGTGTCCAACGCCATGGGCCAGATCGATGCCCGGAGCCGGATGGTGGACGACCTCAACAAACGTCTCTCGGATCTGACGACCCTCGGCGCTCAGCTCGATGAGCGCACCCGCGAGTTGATGTCGCGCATGGCGGGTGCGGACGAGCGGTTTGGTGCGCTCTCCGCTCGTGCCGAGGAGGCAGCACGGATCGAGAAGCTCGTGCCGGCAGCGGTGGCGACCGTCGAGCGCGCCGAGCAGCGCGCCGGCCAGGTCGACGTGACGGTCGCGCAGCTCGAATCGCGCGCCCACAACCTCGAGAGCCTCGCCGAGCGCACGCGCGCGTTGGGCCAGGAGCTCGAGCTGAAACAGTCGGCGCTCGACAAGGCAACGGAGCATCTGGACCAGGTGGCGCAGCTGCGCGAGCAAGCGGCTGCTGCCGCCCAGCAGCTCGAGGAACGCTCGTCACAGCTGGGGACCGCGGTCAGCACGGCGGGCAACCGGCTGCTCGAGCTGACGGCGATGGTGGACGAGCTGGACAATCGCGCCGGCGGCCTGCGGTTCGCGCAGAAGCGCATGGCGCAATTCGAGGAACGGCTCGCGAAATGGCAGGCGGTCGAATCGCAGCTCACGCGCGCGCTCGAGCAGATGGGCCAGCGCCAGGCGACGGTGGACGCGATGCAGGCGGACATGCACCGCCTGTACGAAGTCGCCGAGAAGACGACCGACGATGTGCGCTCGATCGCCGGCGCGCGTGAGGAAATCGGCCAGACGCGCGCGATGCTCGAGAGCGTGCTCAGCATGGTGACGCACGTGCACGATGCCGCGAACGGCTTGGACCATCGCAAGCGTCAGGTGGAGCAAGCGGAGGAGCGCCTCGCCCGAGCCGAAGCGATGCTGGCGGAGATTCAGTCGAGCCTGGAGCGCTTGCATGGTCAAAAGGCGCTGCTCGATCAAGCGGTGACGCAGGCCAGTGCGCTCGAGTTCCACACCAAGCAAGCCGAAACGGTGATCGCGGCGCTGCGGCAAGAGCGGGAGATTTCAGATCGGGTGCAGACGTCCGTTACGCAGCTGCGCGAGGAGCGCCGTTCGACGGAGCGGCCGACGAAGAAGAGCGCGTAACGGTCAGTGGGTCTTCCGCCGAGCGGGTGCGGCAGGAGGCGGCGCGGCCGGAGCCATTGGCAGCGGGGTGTCGCTGTTCCAGATGTCATCCGCTATCACCCATTTTCCGTTCTCTTGCATCCAATGCACGATGTACTTGCCGGAGTCCGTTGCGGGCGTGCCCGGCGGTAGTTTCGCACCGGCCGGGTAGGACCAGTTCCAGCGACCGCGTTCCATCGCCATCCCGCCCGCGCCATGCACCGCTTCGGCGCGCAGCGTCAGCGTGGGTTTCGGATCCATCGTGTTGAGGGTTGCAAAGAACGCCTTGATCGCGTCTTTGCCTTTCATCGTGGCCATGTTCGGCGGCATGATCACCGCATCCGCGGCGTAGAAATCCGCAATGGAATCGGCGTGGCCGCTGCTGGTGAGTCGCGGCCACTGGGCATTGGCGGCGTCGATCGCCTGTTTCGCGCTGGCGGAGGTATCGGCCGGCGCAGCCTTACACCCGATCGTGACGGTGAGCAGGACGGCGCAATAGCTATAGACCCGCATCGCATCGCTCCGGCAAAAAAGGGGCGGAGAAAGTACCTCAAAACCAGACGAAGCGATACGCCATCTCCGGGTCGCCGGGCTGCTCGTATGCGAGCTGCGCGATGAGCAACGTAAACGGCTCGGTGTATCGCGCGATGCGCAGGGGACCGGCGTCGACCGGATCAAACCCGACGGCGCGAATCAATGTCGCGGCAATCTTCTTACTCTTGGCGTCGTCGCCGCAGTAGATGAGACTGGGCTTCGTCGCTTTGCGGCGGCGTTTGAAGACGTCGAACAACACCTCACTGGGCACGGTGCCGAACGCGGAGACGACTCGCGCGTTGGGAACCTTTGTGGCGAGCGCTTCCGCGCCGGAGGACGTGTGCGCGATCACGAGGTCAGTATCGTCGGCGTTCATGGGGAGCGAGCAGGTGACAATGACTTTGCCGGAGAGATCGGCGGCTTGATTCAAGACGTCATCGACGTGCGACCAATGGACCGCGAGCAAAACGACGTCCGCGTCGCGCGCGGCTTCGGCCGGTGTGCCCGCGCGCGCTTTCCCTTTGGCGTCTCGGGCCAGTTTTTTGAGCTTCTGCTCGTTGCGCGAGTAGCTGAAGACGACGTCGTGCCCCGCACGCGCCCAGATCGTGCCAAGCTTGCCGCCCATCAGACCGGAACCGAGGATGCCGATGCGCATATTTGGAGAGCCCTGTAGCGAAAAGGATGAAGCTCTGAGTAAGTTCTTGACTCTGATGGTAACTCGGCAACTAGTCTTGGTGACTACGCGCTTGGAGTTGGAAGTGGTTGCAAAGTTGCGCAGTTGGAAGGCGGTGTGATAGTTCCGGGAAAGGAAAGAACGGGACCTCATTTCGCTCGGGGCAGGCTCCGCGCAGCCGGGTAGCGTACCGCTGAACAC
>DASZNX010000032.1:0-2486 GCA_035551075.1 Gemmatimonadales bacterium
GACGCCACCTGCGTCATCTCGTCGCCGGTCAGCTCGACCGACAGCACGATGCGACGCGCGCCCAGCGGGAACACCTCGGCCGCACTGTGCTGGTTGAAGACATTGACGGCGTAATCCGCGACCACATCACGTCCCTGCCCCGCAAGCTCGGCGACCATTCCCAGGTGTCCACTGACGAGCGGTGTGCCGAGGGCGAGCCACTTCTCGACGTGCTTGCGGTCCGCAGGCCGGACGATGGTAGGAGTGCGAATCCGGAGCGTGACCCCCCGCCGCGACAGCTCAGCGGCGAGTTGCCGGACGCGCGCGACCGGAGGCATCGGATGACGCAAGAATAGATCGAGTGAGATCTCTTCAGCGCCTGCGTCGGCCGCGAGCAACGCGTCCTCGAGACGCCAGACTTCGGCGACGAGCCGCGGCGCCAAATCGTCGTGACGGTCCGTTTGCGCGACATCGGAAATAGCTGCGGCGACCGCGCGGTCGCGTTCTTCGTGGCGGACACGACTGTCCCGCTTCCGATGTTCGGTCAAGATCGCGACCGCCTGCCGCCGCAGATCGTTGAGGACGCTGATCGGAACGAAGAGATTCGTCGCGAGGCCCGAAACATCGACGTCGCCCAAAGTGAAGGCGGTCTCGCCGAGGCGGCCAAGCTGCTCGCGCAGGCGCGCTTCGTCCAGCTCGTGGCGCGTCGCGGGCGCGAGTGCGGTCGTGCTCTTCACTACTAATTCGTCGAAACCAGTGCGGCAGATCAGCGTGAGCGGCTCGCCGGCGGCACCCACTGCCCTGACATCCACCCGAGTACGCTCAGGTTCTCCCCTGACGGGAACGGCCGCAAAGCTCTCGCGCGCGTTTGCGAGCAGCGCCGCTTCGGCCGAGCGCACGACGGTCCATCCGGCTGGAATGTCCTCCGCCGGCTGAATCGCCTGAAGTACCTTCCCGCGCTGCCGGTCGAGAGTGCGGACGCTGCGGACCGCGAAGCCGCGGTTGCCTTTGACCGAGCCGTCGGGATGCTCGAAGCCGAGTCCGTCACCCCGTTGGATCGGCTGCGAGACCGAAACGATCAGCTCGTTCTTTTCACGCCCAATCACTTCACCGAGCACAGCGCCGCGGTTATCAGGCTGACTGCGGGTCACGTAATCCCGCCCCGCGCGGCCGCCGTACATGCCGCCGGTGAAGCCACGCGAAAAGATCTGCACGAGGGGCTGGACTTCGGCGGGTGAGGGCGGACGCCGATCGCCCGCGGCCAGCCGGTCGAGAAACTCGCGGTAGTGGTGGGTCACGGTCGCCACGTATTCGGGTTTCTTCTTGCGGCCTTCGACCTTGAGCGTATGGATGCCGGCGTCAGCGATATCGGCGAGATGCTCCCACGCGCCGAGGTCGCGCGCGGAGATCAGGTAGCCGCGGTCCAGCTCGGCACCGCTCGCGGCATCCGCCAACACGTAGTCCTTGCGGCACGACTGGGCGCAGGATCCCCGATTAGCGCTACGCTCCGAAATCATGCCGGACATGTAGCACTGTCCCGAGTACGCGATGCAGAGAGCGCCGTGGATGAAGCTCTCTAGCACGAGCTCCGGCACCGCGCGGTGGATCGCGCGGATGTCGTCCAGCGTATTCTCGCGCGCGAGCACGACGCGATCGCATCCCAGGTCGCGCAGGACGCGCGCGCCACGCTCATCGTGAACGGTCATCTGCGTCGAGCCGTGAATTTCGAGGCCGGGGTACAGCTTCTGGATGAGCCGCACGGCGCCGAGGTCCTGCACGATGGCGGCGTCGATGCCGCGGTCGATGCACTCACCGAGGTGATGCAGCGCTTCGTTCAGCTCGGCCGGCTTGAAGAGGATGTTGAACGTCAGATAGATCCGGGCGCCGTACGCGTGCGCCAGGCGGCACGACTGCTCGAGGTCGTCGAGGGACAGCTGCGCGCCCTCGTCCCGCGCGTTGAATTTGTCCACGCCGAGGTAGATCGCATCGGCGCCGTTGCCGAGTGCGGCACGAACGGCGTCGAGGCTTCCGGCGGGAGCGAGGAGCTCAGGGACGGGGCGAGACATGAAGGAAAGCTAACTCGGCAACAGCCCGCGTCGCCCTAGCTCTCGGCGTAACTGTGCCGCCGACTCGAATCGAATGGTCTCAAACCCCAAGCTTCGGGCTGCCGCGATATTTTCTTCCAAATCATCGATGAACAAGCACTCGCTCGCCGGCCGGTTGATCCGGTCGAGCAACGCGCGGAAAATCCGCGGATCAGGCTTGACCACCTTGACGTCGCCAGACAGGAGGATCGTCTCAAACAGCTGAAAGAACGGATATTTCGTGCGAACCGCGGCGAACTTTTCGCTGGACCAGTTGCTCAGCCCGTGCAGCTCGAATCCGGCCTCCTTCAGTGGCAGCAACAAATCGACCGTCTCTTGCAACGGGCCGGCAATCGATTCCTCCCATCGCTCGTCATAGGCCTCGATGAGATCCGCGTAGGACGGGAACTGTTTCACCAGTTC
>DASZNX010000033.1:0-9890 GCA_035551075.1 Gemmatimonadales bacterium
CACCGTCGAGAACTACTTGCGCGATATCACACGTCTCGCAGCGTACGCGACCGGCCATCGCGCGAACACACCAGAGCAGCTCTCGGCGGCGCAACTGCGTGAGTTCATCTATTTCCTGAAGGATCTGGGGCTCGCCCCAACCACCATTCGCCGTCAGATCTCCGCGATCCGCACGTACTTCAAGTTTCTCGTGGGCGAAGGCCTGGCCGCGCGCGACCCGAGCGAGCGGATCGAATCGCCCAAACGGTGGCGCACGCTGCCGGCCGTATTGAGCGTGGCCGAGATGAATAAGCTCCTCGGCGCACCCAATACCGACGAGCCGCTCGCCGTCCGCGATCGCGCGCTCATTGAATTCGCCTACGCGACAGGGGTGCGCGTATCCGAGCTGATCTCGCTCAAGTTGCAGGACATTCTGTTCGGGGAGGGCGTCGCCCGCGTGTTCGGAAAGGGATCGAAGGAGCGGTTGGTGCCGGTCGGGCGCCGCGCGCTCGGCGCGGTCGCGCTCTATGCACGAGAAATCCGGCCGACGCTCGATCGGGGAAACGGGAGGGGCATTCTCTTCCTGAACGCGCGCGGGACGCCGTTGTCACGCGTCGGGGCGTGGGGCGTGATCAAGGCGACCGCGCGCCGCGCGGGACTCGCAAAGCGCGTCACACCGCATACGCTGCGTCACACCTTCGCGACGCATCTGCTCGAGGGCGGTGCGGATCTACGCGCCGTTCAGGAGATGCTTGGTCACGCCGATCTTTCCACGACCCAGCTCTACACGCACGTGGATCGCGATTATCTGCGCGCAGTGCACCAGAGCTATCATCCGCGGGCATGACCGGCGCGCGGTGCTCGTAATCGATGAAAATCGAGGTCGCGACCTGGACGTAGGAGCTGAACCCTCGCGCCTCGTGTCGGGGTAATGACGGCATGCGCTGGAGTCCTGGAGATCGCAGTCCCGACCTCGAAGACCGCCGCGGCCAGGGCTTCGGCGGAATCGGCGTCGGCAGGCTCGGCATCGGCGGCGTCGTCATTCTCCTCGTGCTGAGCCTCATCTTCAAGCGCGATTTCTTCAGCCTGGTGTCGGACGGCGGCGGCGCGGCACCCGCCGCGCCCGTAGCCACCACGCCCGAGGAAGAGCACCTCGTGGACTTCGTGTCATTCGTATTGGACACGGCCCAGAGCACCTGGACCCAGATCCTCGCGCGGCGCGGCGTGCAGTACCAGCACGCGAAGCTCGTGCTGTTTCGCGACGCCGTGCAGTCGGCGTGTGGCTTCGCAGAATCGGCTACCGGGCCGTTCTATTGTCCCGGCGATCACAAGGTCTACATCGATCTCGGATTCTACGACGAGCTGCGCCAACGCTTCGGCGCGCCCGGTGATTTCGCGCAAGCCTACGTGCTGGCCCACGAAGTCGGACATCACGTCCAGACGCTGCTCGGCGATCGGTTCGGCAACTCGAACGCGGAGTCGGTGCGCCGCGAGCTGCAGGCGGATTGCTACGCCGGGATATGGGGCAATTACATGGCGCGCGAAGGCGTTCTCGAAGGCGGTGACGTGCAAGAAGGCCTTGGAGCCGCCGCTGCCGTCGGCGACGATCGGCTCCAACGCATGTCCACCGGAACCGTGAGTCCGGAGACCTTCACGCATGGGACATCGGCCCAGCGCGCGACATGGTTCCGTCGCGGCCTCGAGAGCGGTCGCCTGGAAAGCTGTCAGACTTAGCGCGAGCTCCCACTCGCCGCCGTCGCCCGCTCGCCACTCACAAACGCCGCGATCGCCGCCGCCTCCGCGTCGCTCAGACCAAGGTCCGGCATGATCTGGGAATTGGGATGCTTGACCTTCTGGATCACGTACTCGCGCGCGAGATGCCGGCCGCCGAGCTCGGGCCCTACTTTGATTGATTGGTTGTCGGGACGATCGATCAGGTCGACGTTCGAATGGCAGGCGTTACAGCCCTTCGCGACGAAGAGCATCTGCCCGCGATCGAACGCGCTGAGCGCGACACCCTGCGAACCCGCGGGAACCACACGGATGGGATAGAGACTCAGATTGCTCGCTCCCCAGCCGCTGATGATCGTCAGGGATACGCGGTCCGTCTGCGGGCTGGTGAACGTCACCCTGTAGGTTCCGTCGCCCGAGCGAGTCGCAGGAATGGTCGTGGTGCCATCGATGACAAGTCGCGGCTCGACGTTGTTCATGAGCGTTCGCCGATGCTGGCGCACCTGAAACTCGAGCGTGTATCGCCGGCCCGCCACCAAGTATTCAGGCAAATCCTTGACCGTAACGACAGCCCATCCGCCCACCACCCAGCCGGCGATTAGTACCGAAACCAGTTTGAGCATGAGTGCCTCCTTGCGGATTGTGGTGTATCCTGAAACCGGCTTTCTCTTGGATGCCGGCAGGCATCCGGCGGTTTAGGACAACCAACAGGACACTCTCATGCTCAAAGGTTTCCGCGAGTTCGTCATGCGCGGCAACGTACTCGATCTCGCGGTGGCGGTCATCATCGGTGCCGCCTTCACCAAAGTCGTCAACTCGCTCGTCGACGACATCATCATGCCTCCCATCGGTTTGCTGCTCGGCAAGGTTGACTTTACCAACGCGTTTATCGTGCTGAAGCAAGGCACCAAAGCCGCGGGACCCTACGCGACCCTCGCGGATGCCAAAGCCGCGGGCGCGGCAACATTGAATTACGGCCTCTTCATTTCGACGATCGTGACGTTCCTGATTGTCGCCTTTGTGGTGTACCTCATGATCAGGTCGATCACGCGCATTGGTCCGAAGAAGGCAGAGGCACCGGCTACCACGAAAGAATGCCCGTACTGTCTGTCGAAGATTCCGATCAAGGCCACGAAGTGTGCATTCTGCACCGCGGACCTGACGGGACGAGGTTAAGCCTACTCGTTCTTCGGGATTAGTCCGGCGATTCATCATTTGGGTGATGTAACCGGACGCCACTTGCTCCTACGCTTCAGGACGCGCCAATCCCGTCCTTAGCGAGGAGCCCGTGGCAATGCGCGATTCACCCAAATCCCATCTGGTGACGGAGAACCCCGGACCTGCGAAGCTGGAGGGCCGAACGGCGGTTCATCTCGACCCGCCGGCGAAAGAGCGCCAGCGGCGCGACCGCGCCCTCAAAGCATCGGAAATCCGCTACCGCCGGCTGTTCGAGACCGCGCCCTATGGCATCATGGTGCTCGACGCCGAAACCGGCGTTGTGGTCGATGTGAATCCCGCGATTTGCCAACTGCTCGGCTACGCGCAGCAGGATCTTGTGGATCACCCGCTCTGGAACATCCCCGCGTTCAAGAATGCCGCCGCTACCAAGAGCCAGTTTCGTGATGTCGTATTGCAACCGCACGTTCGCTACGATGATTTACCGCTCGAGCTGCACGACGGGCGCATCAAACACATCGAATTGGTGAGCACGTTGTTCGCCGCGGACGGCAAACCGTACGTGCAGTGCATCATTCATGACATCACCGAGCGTGTACAGCGGCAACAGGAGGACGGCGCGCGGCAGGAGCGGGCCGAACTCGCGGCGGCGCTCACCAACCAGCAGGCGGCCACCAACGCGACGCACGACGAAGCCACCGGTCTCGTCAACCGCTGGTATCTCGAGGAGACGCTGCCGCGCGAGCTGCATCGCGCCGAGCGCGCCAAGACGCCCCTGACGCTGACGGTCCTCGCGCCCGATGGGGGCGCGCAATCCGAAGCGATGTTGCGCGAGGTGGGGCGTGTCATCCGTGAGCACCTTCGCAAGAGTGACATGGCCGCCCGGTATGGCGGGCACGAATTCGTGCTGGTGTTGCCGAACTCATCGCCTGAAGCCACGCTCGACCGGGTCGAAGAGATTCGCTCTGCGGTACGCGATCTCGAGGTGGTGCACGGCAGGGAACGGCTGCACGGCCCTGTCGTCTCCGCGGGTGTGGCGAATGCCAGAGCACATCTCGCCTCCACGCGCGAGTTGCTGAGCGCGGCATGTGAAGCATTGGCGACGGCCCGCCAATCGGGTGGCGACCGCGTCGTCCTATACCAGAGTGAGGAGACTACCAAACGATGAGGAAGCTCGCGAAGCCACTGCTGTTCGTTGTAGTGGCGATCGCCTTTATGGCGTGCAATACGAAGACGACAACGATCAAGACCTTGTTGTCCGATCCCGGCAAGTACGATGGCAAGACCGTGCGCATCGCGGGCCAGGTGGAGAATTCCATCGGCGCACTGGGTTTCGGTGCGTATGAAGTGAAGGACAATACCGGCACGCTGCCGGTCGTGACACAGGGTGGTGGCGCGCCCTCACGGGGCGCGCGCGTGGGCGTGGAGGGAACGTTCCGCGCCGCCTATACACTGGGTACGTCGAGCCGCGCCGTGATCGTCGAGCAAAAACGAGTGACGCAATAATGGCCGCGCCCACTCGCACCCAACCGGAGACGGAGATCACGCGCGAGCGGCTCGTCGAGCTCCTCAACGAGGATCTCGCGCGCGAATATCAGGCGGTCATCGCGTACGTCGTGTACTCCCAGGTGATCAAGGGCGCGGAGTACATGCAGATCGCGAAAGAGCTGATCAAGCACGCCAAGCAGGAGCTCGATCATGCGCTGGTGATCGCGAAGCAGATCGACTATCTCGGCGGCGTCCCGGTCGTCGTGCCCAAAGCGGTGAAAATGGCGCGCGACCCGGAGGCTCTCATCCGGTTCGATCTGGAGAACGAGACCGTGACGATCCGCGAATATCGTGCCCGGGTACGGCAGTGCGAGGCACTCGGCGAATACGCCATGGCCGAGTACATCCGCGAAATCCTCAAGAACGAGCAGGATCATCAAATCGACCTGGCGACCGCGCTCGGCGAAGAGCCGCCCAACATGAGCGAAGAGGAGTAGATTATCGGGCATGCTGTTCGTGCTCGATAACTACGACTCCTTCACCTACAATCTGGTCCAATACCTCGGCGAGCTCGGCGAGGAGCCCGTCGTCTATCGCAACGACGCGTTGAGCGTGGACGATTGTCTAGCGCTCAAGCCGACGGCCGCCGTGCTGTCACCCGGCCCGAAGACCCCGGGAGAGGCGGGGATCCTGGTGCCGCTCGTGCGGGCTCTGGCTGGCCAGGTGCCCATTTTGGGAGTCTGTCTCGGCCACCAGGCAATCGGCGAAGCGTTCGGCGGCAAGATCGTCCGCGCCAAACGCCTGATGCACGGCAAGACCTGCCCGATCGTCCACAGCGATGACGAGCTGTTCGATGGCGTGCCCAGTCCCTTTACGGCAATGCGTTACCATTCGCTCGTCGTAGAGCCCTCCTCACTTCCGCCGGCGCTCGTGGTGACCGCGATGAGCGCCGACCGCCCGGGCACGGGAGATGCGTCGGAGATCATGGCCATGAAGCATCGTGATCATCCGACCTACGGCGTTCAGTTCCATCCCGAGTCCATCGGGACGGAATACGGGAAGCGAATTCTCGAGAATTTCCTCCGCGTCGTCAGGTCGACCAGCGCAGTAGCATGATCGGCGGGGTAGGGACGTTGCTCCTCGTTGCGCTGCTGCAACGGGGAGCGGCGACTTTGCCGCCGCCACCGCCGCGCTCGCATGACGACAGCGTGGCCGAGCAGATTCGCGCGCGCGTCGAGGACGACGCCGCGCTGGTTACGTTCTACGCTCGCCGTTCCTTTCGCGCGGCGTGGAGCGGCGAACAAGGGCCGAATCGCCTGGCCGACGAGTTGCTCGATGCGCTTGGCCGTGCCGATCTCGAGGGTCTCGATCCCGAGGATTATCGCGCCGCCTTGATCCGCGGCGCGCTCGACACCGTGCGCGCCGACGCGGCGAACGGCCGAGCCATAAGCCCGGCCCGTCTCGCCGAGCTCGACGTATTACTGAGCGACGCCTTCCTCTTGTACGCGTCGCACCTGCTGCGCGGGCGCGTGGACCCCGAAACACTGCATCCCACCTGGGACGCGGCGCGCCGTGGTGCGGACCTCGCGACGATCCTCCAGGATGCACTCGAGTCGCGCAAGATCGCGCGGGCGCTGCAGCGATTGATTCCGACCGATGACGGCTATCTCCGGCTGCGCGCGGCGCTCGCGCGCGAGCGGGCGATCGCGGCTCACGGTGGATGGCCCGCCGACTTGAGCGAGCGCCTGCGGCTCGAAGGAGATCTCAAAGACGGTGATTCCCTCACCGTTGGCATCCAGCGGTTTCAGCAGCGACACGGCCTGCCGGAGACTGGGGTCCTCGATTCGGCGACGCAGGCCGAGCTGAGCGTGAGCGCCGCAGACCGAGTCGAGCAGCTGCGCATCAACCTGGAGCGCTGGCGTTGGCTTCCGCAGGACCTCGGCCGGCGCCACGTGATCGTCAATATCGCTGCGCAGCTGCTCGAGGTTGTCGAGGACGGCGAGGTGGTGATGCGGATGCGGGTTGTGGTGGGGCGCGAATACAAGCGCACGCCGGTCTTCAGCGACACCGTGCGGTACATCGTGCTGAATCCGAGCTGGCACGTGCCGGCATCGATCGCCGTCGAAGAGATAATCCCCCGCATCCGCCAGGACTCGACCTATCTCGAGCGTTTCGGGATGCATTTACTGGCACCAGACGATGCGGTGGAAGTCGATCCGAGAACGGTCGACTGGTCGAAGGTAACGGCTGACAATTTCCCCTACCGTCTGCGCCAGGACCCGGGACGTCTGAATTCGCTGGGCCGCATGAAGTTCGTGTTCCCCAATCGCTACGATATCTACCTGCACGACACGCCCGCGCGGAATCTGTTCTCGCAGCCGCAGCGCGATTTCAGTCATGGGTGCATCCGTATCGAGAGGCCGCTGGATCTGGCGGCGTACCTCATGAAGAAGACCAGGTGGGATCGGCGTAGCATTCAGTCGGCGCTCGATGACGGCACGGAACGCACGATGTATCTCGCCCGGCCGACGCCGATTCATCTTCTGTATTGGACAGCCTGGGCTGATGCGGACGGGACGATTCAATTCCGCCCCGACATCAACGATCTCGATCCGCCGCTCGTCGATGCGCTTGCTGCTCCACTCCGCGCCACCGAGGAGGCAACAAGGAATCAGCCGTAAGAGACCATATAGCAAGGTCGTAGCTCGGCCTAGACGCTACGGCACAGATTTTGTATCTTCCTCCGTGCCTGTCCTTGGCGTGATTCCTGCACGGCTCGGTTCCAGCCGCCTCCCTCGCAAGCCCCTTCTCCCTCTTGCTGGCGAGCCCCTGATCATCGTCGTCACTCGCCGCATCGCCGATTTAGGGATTTGTGACCGTCTTGTCGTCGCGACCGATGCGCCTGAGATCATGACCGTGGTGGAAGACGCGGGGTTCGAGGCTGTCATGACCTCGCCGGATCATGCTTCCGGCACCGAACGAGTGGCGGAAGTCACTGGCAAACCTGGGTTTACCAAGTACGACCGCATCCTGAACATCCAAGGCGACGAGCCGTTTGTTGCGCCGGCCGCCGTCAAAGGAGCCCTCACGCGCCTCGCGAGCGGCGATCCGCTGGGCACGGCTGCGGGCTCACTCGATCCGGCGCTCGCCAATGATCCCAGCAGGGTAAAAGTCGTGGTCGATGCGCGCGGTCGCGCGCTGTACTTCTCGCGCGCGCCGATTCCATTCGACCGCGATGGGACGGGCGACGTCGTCTATCACCAGCATGTGGGAGTGTACGCGTACACGCGTGAAGCACTGGAGCGGTGGGTGAAATTGCCGCCCGTTCCGGAAGAGCAGTGGGAGAGACTCGAGCAGCTCCGGCCCTTGCTGCACGGGATGCCGATCGGTGTCACCCTGTTTGACGGTCCGGCGGCGCCAGGGATCGATACGCCGGCCGACTTGGTGTGGGCTGAAGCGGAGATAACTCGCCAGCTGCGGGAGGTGAGTCCGTGAGTTCGACGAAATACATCTTCGTAACCGGCGGTGTAGTCAGCTCGCTCGGCAAAGGCATCGCCGCGGCCTCTCTGGGCCGCTTGCTCGCCGAGCGAGGCCTGAAAGTCACGATCCAAAAGTTCGATCCCTACATCAACGTCGACCCCGGCACGATGTCGCCGTTCCAACACGGCGAAGTCTATGTCACCGACGACGGCGCCGAGACGGACCTGGACCTCGGTCATTACGAGCGGTTCATCGACCGGTCATTGTCGCAGGTGAATAACGTCACGACGGGGCGCATTTATCTCTCCGTCATCACCAAGGAACGCCGCGGCGAGTACCTCGGCTCCACGGTGCAGGTGATTCCGCACATCACGGACGAAATCAAGAGCGCGATCCGCCGCCTCGGTCCCGACCACGACGTCGTGATCACGGAGATCGGCGGCACGGTGGGCGACATCGAATCGCTGCCGTTTCTCGAAGCCATCCGCCAATTTCGTCAGGAAGTGGGACGCGATAACACGCTCTTCATCCATCTCACGCTCGTCCCATTCATCGCGGCAACCGCGGAGTTGAAAACCAAGCCCACACAGCACTCGGTCCGCGAGCTCATGCAGATCGGAATCCAACCCGACATCCTGGTCTGCCGAACCGAACGCGCCTTGTCGGAGGACCTGAAGCGCAAGATCGCGCAGTTCTGCAACGTCGATTTCGGCTGCGTGGTCGAAAGTCCCGACGTGAAATCGATCTACGAGATTCCCCTGAAGCTGCACGAGCAGGGCCTCGATCGCGAAGTCTGCACGCGGCTGCATCTCGACACGAAAGAGCCGGATCTGCGCGCATGGGCGGCAATGGTCGACAAGATCCTGAAGCCGCCGCATCGCGTACGAATCGCGGTCGTCGGCAAATACACCGAGCTCGCCGACAGCTACAAGAGCATTCACGAGGCGTTGGTGCACGGAGGCATCGCCAACGAGGCGGGCGTGCAGATCGAATGGATCGCCTCCGATCGGTTCACCGATCAGGAAACGGCGGGCGAGCTGCTGGCTGATTACGACGCGTTACTCGTGCCCGGCGGCTTCGGCGTGCGCGGCGTGGAGGGCATGCTGGAGGCCATCCGCTGGGCCCGCGAACACAAACTGCCCTTCTTCGGCATCTGTCTGGGCCTCCAGACCGCGATCATCGAATTCGCCCGCAACGTCTGCAAAATTCCCGACACAAACTCGAGCGAGTTTGCACCCGAGTGCGAGAATCCGGTGATCGCGTTGATGCGCTCGCAGGAAGGCATTCAGGAGATGGGCGGCACGATGCGCTTGGGCGCGTATCCCTGCCGACTGCGGCCGGGGTCGCGCGTCGCCCAGGCCTACAACGCGACCGAAGTCAGCGAGCGCCATCGGCACCGTTATGAAGTGTCCAATGCCTATCGCGACGTGTTGGCGGAGTATGGCATGCGCTGCTCGGGTCTGTCGCCCGACGGGTCGCTGGTCGAGATGATCGAATTGCCCGATCATCCCTGGTTCATCGGATGCCAGTTCCATCCGGAGCTCAAGTCGCGGCCCATGCGGCCGCATCCGCTGTTCGCGGGATTCATCGGCGCCGCGCTCGATCATCGCAAGCTGCACCCGCGCGCCGAGCCGTCGGCCGAGCTGGCGGAACTGACCGACTGATATGGCGGCGCCCTCCTCCTCCCGGTTCGGCTCCGAGAGCAGCCCGTTTCTCATCGCGGGCCCGTGCGTCGTCGAATCCGACGATCTCAACGTTCGCGTGGGGGAGACGCTGGCCGAGCTGGCGGTCAAGCTCGGGGTGTCCGTCATTTATAAGGCTTCCTTTGATAAGGCAAACCGGTCGCGCCTGAACGCCGCGCGCGGGCCCGGACTCGAAGCAGGGCTCCGCGCGCTGGAAAAAGTTCGCAACGCCACCGGCCTCCCCATCCTCACTGATGTCCACGAACCCGATCAGGTCCCGCCGGCCGCGTTCGTCGCCGATGTGCTGCAGATCCCGGCCTTTCTCTGCCGCCAGACCGATCTGCTGGTCGCTGC
>DASZNX010000034.1:0-5237 GCA_035551075.1 Gemmatimonadales bacterium
CCGATTGTCGTCACAAGTTATGCCCTCAGACTCATTTTCAAGGGAGATCGTGCAATGTCCCGCAATCGTTTGCTGTCGATTCTCGGTTTTGCTCTCCTCGCGTTCACCCCAACACTCAATGCACAAACCACTACCGGAACCGTTCGCGGCTATGTCAAGGATCAGAATGCGACAGTCATAGCGGACGCACAGGTGGAGGCACGCCAGGCAGAAACCGGAGTTATTCGAAGCGCGACCAGCCACTCGGATGGATCGTACATCCTCCCGGGCCTCACGCCTGGGAATTATGTGTTGTCCGTCCGCCACATCGGATTTACGCCCGAGCAGCGGTCAATTGTCGTGCAGATCGGCGCGACCCTGGTGGTGAATTTCACGGTGCAAGCCGGGGCGGTCGAGTTACAAGCGGTCACGGTCCAGGCAGGAGCACCTGCCGTGGAGATGCGCACATCTGAGCTCGCGACGAACATCACGCCGAAGCAGCTCCAGCAACTCCCAACCGTCAATAGGAATTTCCTCGACCTCGCGGTGCTGGCACCAGGCGTTACGGTGTCTGAAGATCGGATCAATTCGATCGGATTGCGGACGTTTAGCGGGGGCGCGTCGGGCCCCAATCAATCGAACGTCTTCGTCGACGGATCGAGCTTGAAGAATGATCTCACCGGCGGCGGTGTCTCGGGACAGGACGCTAGTCGAGGCAACCCGTTCCCGCGGAACGCCATCCAGGAATACCGGGTCATCACGCAGAACTTTAAGGCCGAGTATCAGAAAGCATCGAGCGCGATCATCACGGCGACGACGCGCTCAGGTGGGAACACCTGGACCGGGAACGCGTTCTTTGGCTACCAGAACAAGAACCTGATCGCACTCGACACGTTCCAGCTCGCAGACAAGAAGAAGAATCCAAATTTCGTGGAACCGGAGTTCAAGCGGTATGTCACCGGCCTGAGCACTGGCGGTCCGCTCGTCCGCGATAAGCTCTTTTTCTTCGGATCGTATGAAGGCAATTACCAGGATCGCGCCTATCGAGTTGCGATCACGCCCCCATCCGGCTTCACAGCGCTCGACACAGTAAACCTCACGCAGTACAACGGCAACTTTACGTCGCCGTTCCGTGAAACCTTGCTCTTCGGCAAGCTGAACTACGCAATGGACCAGAAGTCTTCGCTCGAAGTGAGTTTCAACACCAGACACGAGACGGACGTGCGCGACTTCGGCTCGGGTCGGGCGCTTTCCACGGCCGTCAACTTCCGCCAGGACGTCTCGATCGGTCAGGCGCGCTACACTCGGGCGATGGGCAGCTGGCTCAATGAAGCAAAGGTGGATCTTTCGCGCTTCCGTCGGAACCCGGCGCCCAACGAGCCCGGCACGTGGTCCCGGCTCTTCCACTACCCCGGTCAGGATTCCAGAATCGGGAGCGATCTAAGCACGCAGGACTTCATCCAAAAGCGTGTTGGCCTTCGTGACGACATCACATATAGCGGGAAGCAACAGCACGTCATCAAGGGTGGCGTGAGCGTCGATTTTGTCAAATACGATATTCAGAAGCTCAATAACGAGACTCCCCTGTTTGAGTACTCGCAGTATGTCAATCCCGCGGACTGGACTTGGACCACGAACGCGACGGGTGTGGCCTTCGACTTCAAGAACCCGTTCGCATTGCAGTACGCCACCGGGGCTGGACATGTGAATATCGACAACAACCAGGTGGGTGCGTATCTCCAGGATGATTGGAGCCCCACGTCGCGCTTGACTTTCAATCTAGGCGTGCGGTGGGACTACGAGTCGAACATGCTCAATAGGAACTACGTCACGCCGGACAGCACCGCGGACACTTTGAGGAAATACAACGATTCCCTCCCGACACCGCTCGATTTGAGCCGTTACATCAGCACGGGAAGCAACCGCAAGCCGTTCTACGGCGCATTCCAGCCACGCGTAGGTGTCTCGTATGGTTTGGACAATGAGAACCGCACGGTTCTTTTTGGAGGCGTCGGTATCTACTACGACCGGTCGATCTTCGACTTCTCGGTCGACGAGATCCAGAAGCTCGCCCGGCCTACGTACTTCGTGAAATTCGCCCCCCGTGACTCCAGCACACTTCCCCCAGGAACGGTGGCTTGGAACGACAGTTACCTGACCGCGGACACGGCGACGCTAAGCACGCTTGCCCGGACCTCAGGTCAGCCGGAAGCTTATCTGCTGGACAACAAGATGAAGCCACCCCGGTCGACGCAGTGGAGTCTGGGCGTCCGGCGTGCCCTGGGGTCATGGGTCGCCGCGCTCTCCTACCAGGGACAGCGGGGCACCGACCTCTTCACCTACAACTGGGCCAATTTCGGCATCAATCCCGCGACCGGGACGTGCTGCGTCAGCTTCAACATTGGCGCGCACGGGTATCGCAACATCATCTACTCGACCAACGACGGAAAGACGTGGTACGACGCCGTCTCGTTGCAGCTCGATCGCCCATATCGCGCTTCCGCGAGCGGTTTTGGTTGGGGTGGCGGTCTCACCTATACCTACGCTAGACGCTACATCGCAGGCGTCGATGCGCTGGGCGACATGAACGGTTCCTTCCCGGGTGGCTTCCCCAAGGCGAACAGCATCGCGAAACGCATACCGGGTGACGGCACTGACGAGCGGCACCATGTGGTCGCGAACTGGATTATGGATATTCCGCAGTTGTGGGGCATCCAGTTCTCCGGATTAGTGACACTCGGGAGTGGCGCACGCCTCGATGTCGGTACGCCTCCACGGTTCGGTGGCGTGGCAGACTCCAACTATTTCAAGGCCGCCTTCGTTCCCCCGGGGCAGCCTTTCTTCGTGTTCGGGTCCTGGGCCTATCGCCGTGTTGATTTAAAGTTCCGGAAGGACTTTCCGCAGATGGGACGGGGCAGGCTTGGAGCAACCGTGGACGTATTCAACGTCTTCAACGCTTCGAATTTCGGCGACTACCCGCTCAATGTTGACGCCGCCGCCAAGACTTGGACTGTCGGTCAGCCGCGGCAGGTCATCAGCGATCCCCGCCGCGTACAGATCGGCGTGGAGTACACGTTCTGACGCAACCGACGAACCGCTTAACAGCAGTCGCAATCGCCCTGGCCCTCGGAGCCTGTTCCAGTAACTCCGGGGGCCCGGGGTGTCGCGCCTGACACGGCCGCATTCCTCGACACTCTCCAGCACTCGCCCACCGCTTGACCATCGGCTGTACATCAGCCATCTTCTGTCTGTACACAACCCCAGAGCCCGGTGGCCAGTAAGGTCCGTAAGGTCCGCAAGAACCTCCGCCTCACCCAGGCCAAGGTAGACCGCGCCAAGCGCATCCTCGGCACAGAAACCGAGACGGAGACGATCGAGCAAGCCCTCGATCTGGTCGCATTCCGCCAGGAGGTCATCGACGGCGTGCGCCGCATGGCCGGGTCCCGCAGTCTGCAGGATACCCTGCGAGATGGAGCGGCGTGACGAAGTTCGTGCTCGACACCAACATCTTCATCCACGCCGACCGCGACCCGGCTTGGGCGGAGCAGCTCGTCGCGTTTTACGCGACCTTCCTCCCCGTGACCTTCCTGCACGCCATCGTCGTCCAAGAGCTGCTGCTCGGCGCCGTCGATCCTCGGCGCGGACGCGACCTGTATGCGGCCTATGTTGCCCCCTTCGAGGCCCGCCAGCGCATCGTCACACCGTCGTATACCAGCTGGCGCCGCAGCGGGCAGGTGGTCGCGGCACTGGTCCAGCGCCGCCGCGTCAGTCCCGGAGGCTTTAGCCGTTCGTTCCTGAACGACGTCCTGTTGGCCGCCTCGTGTCGGGAAGCCGGCCTCGTGTTGATCACGACCGACACCGCCGACTTTTCTCGCATTCGAATCGTCGAGGCGGTGCAGTTCACCCAGCCGTGGCCGCGACCGTAGACCCGCCGTGAGGCTCCCGTGCGTTGCTC
The DNA here is from genome assembly GCA_035551075.1 of Gemmatimonadales bacterium. Taxonomy (GTDB): domain Bacteria; phylum Gemmatimonadota; class Gemmatimonadetes; order Gemmatimonadales; family GWC2-71-9; genus 20CM-2-65-7. The sequence goes on from DASZNX010000034.1 coordinate 3,935, forward strand.
TCATCCTGGCCCTCGGAGCCTGCTCCAGCAACTCCGGGGGCCCGGGCGTCGCGCCCGATACCGCCGCATTCCTCGACACCCTCCAGCATCGCACCTTCAGCTATTTCTGGGATCTCACACCCGCGTCGAACGGCCTCACCCCTGATCGCGCGCCGACACCATCGTTCTCGAGCATCGCCGCCGTCGGCTTCGCGCTCACTGCCTACCCGATCGGCGTCGAGCGCGGCTGGATCACGCGGCAAGACGCGGCGGCGCGCACCATCGCCACGCTCCGCTTCTTCTGGACCGCCCCGCAGGACTCCGCCGGCCCCAACACCACCGGCTATCACGGCTTCTTCTATCACTTCCTCGACATGTCGACGGGCTACCGCTTCCAAACGGTCGAGCTCTCGACCATCGACACGTCGCTGCTGCTCGCTGGAATCCTGTTCGCGCAGAGCTACTACGACGGCAGCGACACGACAGAAACACAAATTCGCGCGCTCGCCGACTCGATCTACGATCGCGTGGACTGGAAATGGGCGCAGGCGCGGCCCCCCGCCATCAGCATGGGCTGGCATCCCGAAAGCGGCTTCATCAACGCCGACTGGATCGGATACAACGAAGGCATGATCCTCAACATTCTCGCCCTGGGCTCACCCACGCATCCGGTCGATTCCACGACCTGGGCCAAGTGGGTCAGCGGCTATCAGTGGGGCACTTACTACGGCCAGAGCTTCGTGCAGTTCGCGCCGCTCTTCGGGCATGAGTACTCGCACGTCTGGATCGACTTCCACGACATCGCCGACGATTTCATGCGCGGCCGGGGAATCGATTACTTCATCAACTCACGACGCGCGACCCTGGCGCAGCGGGCCTACGCGGTCGCGAACCCCGGCGCGTGGGTGGGATACAACGGCAACATCTGGGGACTGACCGCGTGTGACGGACCCGCGAACAAGACACTCACGATCGGCGGCAAGAGCCGGCAATTCCATACGTACGACGCGCGCGGGGCCGCGCTGAACGACGAGCGCGACGACGGCACGATCTGCCCCACCGCCGCCGGCGGCGCCGTGCCCTTTGCTCCAGAGTTCACGATTCCGGCGCTCCTCGAGATGAACAAAAGCTACGGGTCGAAGCTCTTCCAGAAGTACGGCTTCCTCGATGCATTCAACCCCACCTTCACTGCCGCCGGCCAGCAGGCCACCGGAACCGTCGACCCGCGGCTCGGCTGGTTCGATGTCGACTACTTGGGCATCGATCAGGGACCGATTCTGGCGATGATCGAGAACTATCGGAGTGGATTCGTGTGGCGCGTGAT
>DASZNX010000035.1:0-3928 GCA_035551075.1 Gemmatimonadales bacterium
TGCTGCGCTGCACGACGAGGGCGGCCGCGCACGACGGTAGCGCGTACAGCACGACCGCGCGCGCAGCGAAGCCCCGCCTCCCAGAAACCGCCCGCCGCCGACGGGTAAAGACCGGTGCCGCCCACCAGGACCGCGGTTGCGGAAACGAGCGCGAGCACCAGCGCGACGGTGCCCCAGCGGCGCGGCGAGAGCGCCGCCCAACAGCCGACGATGATGGAGGCTGCGAGAACGGCTCCGACGGCGCTCTGCCGGAGCGGTGGCGCCAGATTTCCACGGGACATGAGGAGAGCCCCCGCAGCACCGACTCCGAGCGTGACGAAGATGAGGAGGACCGCCTCGACCCACCACGGGCGAGCTCGCGGCGCGGCCGCCAGCTCGGTCCGCGCAGCCTCACGAATACGAATCCCGACCATCGAGTCGAGCGACGGCATCCGCACGTTTAGAAGGTGAGCTTGCGTTTCCACCAGACTGCGGCACTCCGCGCATGTTTCGAGGTGCGGCTGCAGCGTGGTCAGCGTGCGCCCCTCGCCGAGCGCCTCGAGCGCGCGTTTGCAGCGGATCGTCATGGTTTCCCCTCGACGCCACCGAGCAGCTCGCGCAATCGACGATACCCCCGATGCGCGCGCACGCGCACCGCGATTCCGCCGCTGCCGAGCACATCAGCGATTTCCGCGAACGTCATTCCTGCGTACGAGTGCAGCACGATAACCTCTCGCTGCGACTCGGGAAGCAACGCGAGTGCCCGGCGCACGGCACGCTCGTCTTCGGAGTCGTGCGAAGTGGCAGACGACGAGGATGCCGCGATCTGCTGGAGCCGCGCTCCTTCCCGCCGGAGCGTCCGCAACTCGTGCCGCGCGGCATTCGAGGCGATTGCGTACAGCCATTGCCGAAAGGACCTCCCGACCCCGTACCGATCCCGCGCGCGGACGAGGGAAAGAAAAGTCTCTTGCGTCAAATCTTCCGCGCGCGCGTGATCACCGACGCGCAAGGTGAGAAAGCGATGAATCGCATTCGCATATCGTTCGAAGAGAGTATCGAACGCGCGTACGTTCCCCAGACGCAGGCGCTCCATGAGCACCTCGTCGCTGTCGTGCACGTCGTTCGCCGCCGCCGCCGGCGACACACGCCGGATATGCCGGTGGGGCAGGACTTGTTTCATCCACTCTTGTGGATCACACCTGAACTGGCTTTACGTCCCGGGCGCTCCGCGGACTCGCCAATAGGAGCTGCGTCGCGCGCCGTGAGCCCATGCCGATAGCCATGGAGAGCGCCGTCATGCCGTTTGGGAGCGCCAGCTCGGCCTTGGCACCGTTCTCGAGCAACAACCCGACCAATTCGACGCAGTCGATCATGGCCGCGAACATCAGCGCCGTCAGGCCGTGCGGCCCGCGACCGTTGGGATCTGCCCCATGGTTCAACAGCAACGTCGGGAGCCGCCGCTCCGCGTTGAGCACGGCCGTCGTGAGCGGGGTGAAACCACGCGCGCTGCGCGCCTCTGGATCGGCGCCGCGCTCGAGCAACAGACGCGCCGCGTCGACGTTCCCGCTGGCGCAGACGACGTGCAGCAGGGTCTGACCGCGCTCGTTGCGCGCGTCCACCGGCACGCCGAGATCGAGAGCGGTGCACATACCGGCCAGATTGCCGTCGAGCGCGCAAAGAAAGGCATCCTCCATGGTCCGGCTCACGGGAACCGGCCGGGCAATCACGCTGGATCGCGTCATGGCTTGTTCCTCCCCCCGCGTTTCGGACGTTGACGCCCCCGGTTTTGTTCCCCCCGGCGAGCTGCTGGTGCGCTGGCTCTGTGCGAGCGTCCGTATCCCCTGAAGAGGGGTCAATCGAAACGCTTTGCGCTGAGTAGCGACTAATCCCGCGGAGGATGTCGATGACAATCCGCGGGACCATCACCAGCCGCGACGTTTTTGCCCACGCCCGGTTGATTGCGCGCGAGTTCGGGTTCCGCGCGTTGTGGCGATGCTGTGTCGCCGTTGCGCTCAGACGACCGACCACGTTTCTTGCCTGCGTCCTCGCCGGCTGCCTCTAAGGTTGCAAGCGAAACGAATTGCCAGGCGGATCATCACAGGCGTGGGGTGACCAATGCTGGTTCGGTACGGGCAAGCCCGCCGGATGCTCGAATTGATCCAAGAGGCCAGGGAAATCGGCCTCTTTACGGAGCAGAGCCGACATCTCGCGGCGGGGATCCACGGCATCGTCGGCGCGGCGATGACGACCATCGCAACCATTCGCGATGCTGATGGGCGTCATCAGTGCACGCTGGAACACGAGATGAGCACTCCTTCCGACATCAATGCGCGACGGATCATCGCCGCCGTGCGGACGAACCGGAACGTCAGCACCACCTTCTGCCAGATGAGACGCCGCCTATACACGACTCCGACCGTCACCGCCCGGCGCCGCGACCTGGTCTCCGACCATGACTGGTATCGATCGGAGTCGTTCAACGAGCTTCACCGCTCGTGCGGGTACGACGATCACATCTATTCGTTTCGGGCGACCGGCGGCGGACGCATCCACGCGATCGGGATCCGCCGCGCGCTGGGAGACCGTCCGTACGACGAGCACGACCGGAATCTGATCGAGCTGTTCCACGAGGAAGTCGTACGGATACAGCAGCGGCCAAAGGGCTCCGAAGGGCCGCAGCTGGCGCCGCGCGAGCGTGCCGTCCTGGCGCGCCTCTTGCGCGGTGCCAGCGAGAAGCAGGTCGCGGCAGATCTCAATCTCAGCCAGCACACCGTGCACTCGTACACGAAGTCGATCTATTCGGCGTATCGCGTGTCCTCGCGCGCCGAGCTTCTGGTTCGCTGTCTGGCCAGTTGATCGAGCTGCAATGACACCCTGATCTGGGGAGGGCGCGCGGCGTCGCTCCACGTATTCCCATCGCGTCGCCGGGCAATCCAGCCCGGCAATTCGAAAAGGGAAGCAAATCGTGAAGCGATTGAATTCAGTTTGGCGGGCGTCCGCGCCCATTGCGTTGGCGCTCGCCGCGGCTTGCGGCGGGAGCAGCGGCGGCATGTATCCGTCCGCGCCATCCGGCTCCGCACTGCAGTTGGCGCCGAACGCGCGGCTCGGCAACATCCTCGTCGACGGTAACGGCCGGACCCTCTACTACTTTGCGAAGGACCTGCCGGCTGGCGGCGGGAACGCGGCCGTCTCGAACTGCACCGGCTCGGCGAGCGATACGACCTCGTGCGTGTACGCGTGGCCTATCTTCCACGCGGCCAATCCCACTCTCGGGGCAGGTGTGAACACGGCCGACATCGGCCAGTTCATGCGCACTGATGGCATTCCGCAGACGACCTACAAGGGGTTCCCGCTCTACTACTTCTTCGGCGACCACAATCCAGGCGACGTGAACGGCGAGAGCATCGCGGACTGGTTCGTCATCCGCGCGCCCTTCTACAACGTCATCACGCTCGACGCTGGAACCAACCGGCTCGCCGATGCCACCGGTCGCACGCTCTACTACTTCCTGGCCGATACCGTTGGAACGCCACCGGTCAGCGCGTGCGAGGGCACCGCGGGCGACCGCACCACTTGCGTCGGCAACTGGCCGATCTTCTACGCCGGCGACACGGTGATCACGCCGACCGGACTTGCCGCGACGAAGTTCAGCACTTTCACGCGCGCCGACAACCTGAAGCAGACGGCCTTCGACGGCCATCCGCTCTACTACTTCGCGGACGACGCGAGGCCCGGCGACATGTTGGGCCTGACGTTCCCGCCCGGCCTGGGATTCTGGTTCCTGGTCGACCCCGCGCAGCAGTAGCCACCATGAAAAACCTGCTCACGTCGCTGTTCCTGGTGGTCTGCACTGCGCAAGCTTCGCTGGCCCTGTTCCCCGCACATGGCGGCGAGCTGACCGTGGTCGCGCACGGCCCTGCCGGGCTGCGCATCGAGGGCAGGAGCGGGG
>DASZNX010000036.1:0-19924 GCA_035551075.1 Gemmatimonadales bacterium
CCTTCACGACATTCGGTGGCGCCACCTACGATCAGCTCGCGGCCCGCGCGAACGTCACGCTTCCGGGCGGGAATTACAAAACCGACCCGGTTGTGAATGGGACCGGTTGTGATCGGAACGTGCTGACAAACTGGGGCGATGGCATGGACCCGTCCCAGCCCTGCGGGAGCTATTTCCCGATCATCCACATCACCGGTAGCGCGACCCTCAACGGCACACAGGGGCAGGGCATCTTATTGGTAGACGGTGACTTGAATGTTCAGGGATCCTACCAGTTCTTCGGGATCACGATCATCCAGGGCGACCTGAAGACCGCCGGCGGCGGAGCTACCGACGCGCACTTCTGGGGCGGCGTCATGGCCAAGAACGCGGACCTCTCGATCCAAAACATCAGCGGACATGCTACACTGAACTTCTCTAGTTGCAGTATCTTAGCGGCTTTACAAGCAACGAGTCCGATCTCGATGATGCGCTCGCGGGGGTGGGTCCAGCTGTTCTAAAAGTGGCGTAAGTAACTGTGGCAACATCAGTTGGTGGTTTTGCCTCAAGTCGATTCGAGGCTTGACAGGATAAGGGGCGGGGCCTATTGTAGTTTGCCCTCGCCCCTACTTGTCTCTAGACCAAAAGGTGCACATGGCCCTTTTTGGGTTTCTAGGTGGCAAAAAAACCTCGGTCGGCCTCGATATCGGCTCGGGGATCATCAAGCTCGTCGTCGTCGACCACGGCGGCAGTGAGCCTGAGCTGACCAAGGTCGCTACCACCGAGGTCGCCGCCGACGCCATCGTCGAGGGCGAAGTCATGGACCCCGGTCTCGTTTCGGAAGCCATTCGGGGTTTGTTCGAGGCGGCGGGTGTCAAACGGAAATCCGTCGTCACGGCCGTCGGCGGCCGCGACGTCATCGTCAAGAAGATTCAGATGGACCGGATGAAAGAGGCGGACGCCCGCGAAGTCATCCGCTGGGAAGCCGAGCAGCACGTGCCGTTCGACATGGCCAACGTGGAGCTCGACTTCCAGATCCTCGATCCGGACGCCGAGGGCTTACAGATGAACGTCCTGCTCGTCGCCGCCAAGCGCGAGCTGGTCGAGAGCCGAGTAGGTCTCCTCGGCGAAGCGGGCCTCGAGCCCGGGATCATCGATGTCGACGCCTTCGCGATCCACAACGCCTTCGAGTTGAACCACCCCGACGCGATGCAGGGCGTCGTGGGGCTCGTCAACATCGGTCACGAAGTCACGAACGTGAACATCCTCGAGGATGGTGTTCCCGTGCTGACGCGTGATCTCTCCGTCGGCACGCGACGCTTCCGCGAAGATCTCCAGCGCGAAAAAGGGCTCTCGAGCGAGGACGCCGAGCGGGTCATTCAAGGCTCGGCGCAGCATCCCGACCTCGCCGGCTACGTCGGCGCCCGCGGCGAGGAAATCGCGGTTGGCGTCGAGCGCGCAGCGGCGTTCCTGGCGACGGCATCCCGTAATGCGGGCGGGCTGTCGCGTGTCTATACGACGGGTGGTGGTGCCCGCATTCCCGGCCTCAACGATTCGCTGGGCACGCGACTCAAGGTGCCGATCGAGCTGGCGAATCCGGTGCAGCGGCTGCGCGTGAAGGACGATGTCTTCGAGACGGTGCCGGTGGATGAAGTCGCGCCCCTGCTGATGCTGGCGGTGGGTCTGGCGCTGAGGCGCGCCGCATGATTGAAATAAATCTACTCCCAGGAAAGAAGAAGGCGGCGAAGGGCGCGGGCATGCAGCTGCAGATGCCCGACTTCAAAGCCTTTTTTGCGCAGATCAAAGATCCGTGGCTGATCGCGGCGGTCGTGGCGTGGGTGATCGTGGGCGGTGGTGGCGCGCTGCTCTTCATCAGCGAGCGCGCGCGCCTCGCGCACGCCGAGTCGCGTCTCGAAGGTATCCGCGCCGAGAAGCGGCGCTACGACATCGTGATCGCGCAAAAACGGCAGCTCGAGAAGGTGCGCGACTCGCTGCTCTATCAGATCAACGTGATCCGCCAGATCGATGCCGACCGTTACATCTGGCCGCACGTGCTCGATCAGACGACGAAGGCGCTCCCCCCGTACACGTGGATCACGCGCATGCAGTCGGTGACGAGCATGGTGGCGCCGACTCCCGGTCAACCGAACAATGGACCGGTCACGCTGGAAACCGATTCAGCGGGCGCGCCGGCGGTCCGAGTCTCGATCGACGGCCGCACGGTGGACATTCAGGCCTACACCACGTTCCTACGGCAGCTCGCGGCCTCGCCGTGGTTCACCGATGTGACGCCCGCCAGCTCGCAGACGGTGATCGAAGCCGATCGTCCCGTGACGGCGTTCAACGTGACCGTGAAGTATCGCATCGCGGATTCCGTGTACATCCGTACCGTTCCCTTCGTGCAGTCGATGAGGTAGGGAGAGAGCCATGGCATTCGGGTTACCTACCGACCAACGCGGCCAGATCATGGCGCTGCTCGTCTTCATCGCGCTGCTGGGCGGCTATCTGTTCTGGACGAAAGTACACGTGCCGCAGAGCGCGCGGATTACCGCGGCCAACCAGGAATCGGACAGCCTGGAAAAAATCGTGGAGGCCGCGAAGCGGGACCTCGCGAGCGGCAGCACCGCCGATTTGCAGCGCCGGGTCGAGAGCTATCAAGGCTCGCTCGAGCTGATGCGTCGCCTGGTGCCCGAGAAAAACGAAGTCCCGACCTTGATCGACGACATCTCCACCAAGGCCAAAGTCCGCGGCGTCACCCTCGGCAAGATTCAGCCGCTGACGCCCGAGCCAGGCTCGCCGTTCGACACGTATCGCTACCGGCTCGAGGTCTACGGCCACTACGACCAGCTCGGCGAGTACCTGACCGACATCGCGTCGCTGCCCCGCATCGTCGTCCCTCAGGATGTGACGCTCTCGTCGGCGTCTCCCGCGGCGCAAAAGCTCCTTGCGGACACCGCGGGTTCGTTGCTCCTCGCCGAATTCGCGATCCGCACGTTCGTGAAGTCAGCGGGCGCTCCTCCACAAGCAGGCAAACCAGCTGCAGCGGGGCCGGGGGGGCCGGGGGGGCAGGGGGGGCAGCCGCGTGCGCGCGACTAGCCTCGGCGTGGTGCTCCTGAGCGTCGCCATCCCCGTGGCAGTAACGGGGCAGCAACGCGACACCCCGGCCCGCGTCGATACGACGGCCGCCGCGGCGTCGCTCCAGCGCGAAGTCTTCGCCTACGAAGGCGGCGGGCGCGACCCGTTCATGTCGCTGCTCAGATCCGGCGACGTGCGGCCGCTGATTTCCGATCTCAAGCTGACGACTGTCGTATACGACGGGCGGTTCGCCGCGCGCAGTGTCGCGGTGCTCCGCGACATCACGAACCGGCGCATCTATCGCGTGAAAGCGGGCGACATCGTGGGACGACTCAAGGTCACGCAGATCCGGCCCCGCGAGGTCGTATTCACCGTGCAGGAATTCGGGTTCGAGCGACAGGAGACGCTGTCGCTCGCCAAGCAGGAGGAGACGCCATGATGGTTCTGCTGACGGTCGCGGCCCTGCTCGCGGCTCCCTCGGTTGCTCCCGGGGCCCTTGCCGGGACAACGGGGGGGGTCCGCGACGGGGAAGTGCGCGGCGTGAGCGTGCTGCCGGCCACCGGTAAGGTCGAAGTCGTCATCGATCTCCAGGGGGCGGCGCAGGTGCAGGATTTCACACTCACGAGTCCCGCACGTCTGGTTGTCGATCTGATCGGCACGCGCCTCGTGGCGCCGGCGGCGATGTACGACGGGCTGAATCGCGGCGGCGTGAAAAACGTCCGGTACGCGCAGTTCAAGCCGGATGTCGTTCGCGTCGTGATCGATCTCGACGAGCTCAAGGATTATCAGGTTGACCACTCGGGCGGCCAGGTGCGCGTACGCATCGGCAGCGAGCGGACCGCATTCGCGGCGTGGTCGAGCAGCACCGTCGCGGCCGCCGCGCCCGTGGTGATGGCGACGCGCGAGCCCGCGCCACCGGTCACCGCTTCCGCTCCTGCCCCTCCCGTCACCGGCGGCCCGGATCAGGCTGCGCGCGTCACCACGCCGACGGTTGGTCGGCCATTGTCGATCGAAGAATATCTCGCCGCGCACCGCGCCGAAGCGGCGCAGTCGCAGGCGCCGCGCATCACGGTGCAATGGGACAACGCGTCCATCGAAGACGTCGTCGCCGGTTTCGCGGCATTCAGCGGCCGCACGATCATCCTGGGCAAAGGCATCACCGGAAACGTCACGGCCGAAATCAAGAACCAGCCGTGGGACCTCGCGCTGAACGCGGTGCTCGAGTCGCAGGGTCTCGCCGTGCAAACGCTGCCCGGTGGAATTCTCAGCGTCGTGGACAAGAAGGAGCTGGCGCGCGCCGACTCGACCGTGCCGATCACGACGCGTCTCGTGCGTATCAACTACGCGAAGGCCACGTCGCTCGTCCCATCCGTGCAATCGATTCTCACCAAGCGGGGCCAGGCAGTCGCCGATTCGACCAGCAATGCGCTGGTCATCACGGAAGTCAGCTCGCGCATCGACGACGTCGTCGACTTCGTGAAAGGCCTCGACCTGCGCACGCCACAGGTGTCGATCCAGGCGAAGATCATCTTCGTCAATCGCACCGACGTCGAGGAGCTCGGCGTCAAGTACGACCTCGGCTCGCAGAATCAGTTCTTCAACAAGCTCGTGCAGCGGCCCGATCCGCGCACCGCGCAGCCCGTCGATACCGACCTGGACGGCGTGCCGGACGCGCTCGTGCCGACCGCGAACTTCCCCGCCAATCAGAACATCGTGGCGTTGGGGGGCAACTCTCTCTCGGCCCTTGGAAACGCGAGCCAGGAGGTCATCAATCCCGCGCTTGAGCTCATTTTTTCGACGGCCATCGGCAATTTCGATCTGACGACGTTCGTGCAGGCGCTCCAGCGCGTCGAGCTCGCCGACGTCCAGGCGGAGCCGACCATCACGACGCTCGACAACCGGCAAGCCGAGATCCTCGTCGGCGACCGCGTGCCGATTCGCGTGATCGACGTCAGCGCCACGAGCACCGCGGGCGGAGCAGCGGGCAACGCCGTGCCGCGCGCGACGGTGCAGTTCGAGCAGACCGGCATCAACCTGCGCGTCACGCCGCACGTGACGGCGAACCGGCAAATTCTCATGGAAGTGCACGCCGAGCGGTCCAACGTGCAGCCGGCCTCGGTCGACATCGGATTCACGTTCCAGACCCAGCAGGCGGACAACCAGATCTTGGTCAGCGATGGCGAAACGGCTGTAATTGGCGGACTTACGGTGACTGAGGTCACGGTAACGAAGTCCGGAATTCCTTTCCTTGTAGATCTCCCGATTCTGGGCAAGCTGTTCGGGTTCACCTCGGAACAGGAAAACCGGCGTGATCTGCTGATTCTGATCACGCCCCACATCATCGACGATTTGGTGTCGCCGACCGGCCAATAAGGGTCGACGAGCGCGACGGGAAAGGGTTGAGAATGCGGCTGGTCACACGCGGAACCGCAGGGTGGGGGATAGCCGTCGTCGCCATGACCCTGTGGGCATGCGAAACGACGCGCAATCCCGGCGGCATCCAGCGCGACGTCACGGCACCGGTCATTGTGCTCGTGAATACCGCGGGCGACACCCAGGACATCGCCGGTGGTCTGCGGTTCGGCGTTCAGGCCGTCGACAATCTCGCACTGAAGAGCGTCGACCTGCGATTCAGCGGCGGCTTCATCGCCATCTCCGACACGACCTTCACCGGCCAGGTGAAGACGTATACCGCCGCCAAGACCATCGTCTTCCCGTCGAACTCCGGGGCGGGCGGCGGCATTCAGATCATCGGTCGCGCGACCGACGGCGCCGGCAACTTCTCGGAAGACACGCTCAACATTTTCCTGAATAACGTGCAGGCGCTGCGCGTCCGGCTCGCGCTGCCGTCGCCGGGTGCGCTCGCCTCGACCGGCAAGGGCATTCCCGTCGATGTGATCGCGGTGCAGAACTCCGGTATCGCGAAGATCGGGTACCTCGTCTCGCCGCCGACGAGCGTCACGAATCCGACCGCGCCGCCACAGGACTCGATCATCTTTACGCCGCCATTTGCGGATTCCGCCGAGTACGTCGACACACTCATCGTCATCCCGTCGACGGGCACGTTCAATGTGGTCGGCTTCGCCGAGGATTCGGCGGGCCGGCGCGGGTACAGCAGCGCCGTCACCGTGCAGATCCAGTCGGTGGCGACGGACAATACGCCGCCCGTCGTGGCCCATCGGATCGCGCCGCGCGTCGAAGTGGATGACACGATTCATGTGCGCGCCCAGGATCCGAGCGCGATTTCGTGGATCGGGTTCATCGTCGATACCAACGGCGTCCGCATGAAGTTCGACACGCTGTATGTCGGCGCCGGCAATCTCACGGACGTGACGGAAAACTTCACGCTGGGCCTGCAGGGGCTGCAGCCGCTGCCGCACACGATCGTGGTCAAGGGCTATGCGTGTGACGCCGCGATCGCGCGCAACTGCGACTCGACGAACAGTACGACGCTGATCCCGAGCGCGCCGATCAAATTCAGCCGCGCGCTCTCCCCGACGGGGCCGCTGCCGTCACCGCAGGGCCTGATCGACACGGTGATCGTCGTGTCCGGTGTGACGCGGCCGCTGCCGTTCGGCGGCAAGATCGCCGACGCGATCTTCAACGGCAACGACTCGAGTCTCTACCTGACGAACCCGTCGCTCGGCCGAGTCGAAGTCTTCCAGGTCGCGAACACGTCGTTCGTCGCGCTGGGAATTCCCACCGCGGGTCCGCAGCCCTGGGGCATCGCGCTCTGGCCGGTCGATACGCTGGGCAACTATAAGGACACGATCGTCGTCGCGAACGCCGGCGGTACCGAGTTGTCGATCATCGACGCCCGCGCCGCCTTCCGCCGTCTCGCGTGGCGGCAGGATCTGCCCGATTACCTGATCGAGACCTACCGCATTCTCACGGCGCCGCTGCGCGAAGAGATCATCGTGTACGACGTCTCGGACCGGCCGCAGTACGTCGCGACGGTTTGCCGTGTCACGACCGGATCGACGCTCTGCGCTGCGGACTCGGTGTTCGCGATCTACTCCACGACTCCGACCGCGAGCAGCGCCCAGCCCTTCTCGAACCGGGCGACACTGCGCATGGAGAAGCTGATCAACTCCACCGACACGACACAGCTCTTCAGCCATCTCTTCTGGGAGCTGGCCGGCGACAGCACATTGACGAGCAGCAGTCTCGACACCTTGCGCATCGAGATGCGGCGCGGCCGGCCCTACAACCAGCAGATGGTGCAGCTCAGCGCGTGCCAGGGCGTCATGATCAAGCTGTCGAGCTTCGGGCTCGGCGATTCGAGCTACGTCCGCAACTCCGGGAACTTCACGCACGCAATCATGGGTGAGGGTGGGACCATTACGACGCAGTTCGCGCGCGTCGTCGGGTATACGACGAAGGCGGCCCTGTTGCAGGGCAACGGCACCGCGCGCGGCTGCGCCACGAGCCTCGCCACCCGCGACAGCGGCCGCAACGAGCGCGACCTCGGCGTCACGCCGGCGATCGACGTCAGCGACTTCATCAGCAATACGGGCGTCAACATCCATTCCGTCGCGACGAACTTCAACGGCGCGACGAACCTCGTCCGCGCGGACTCGATTTACTTCCTCGACGAGGGGATGAAGCTCAAAGGCACCGTGGACGCGCCGCTGGGCGCGTTCGGCATGGACATGAACTACAACCACGCGTTCCTTGCGGGTCAGCCGGGCACGCCGACGTTCGGTGGCAGCGGTAACCCCAATGACCGCATTGCGTTCTCCGCCCGGCCTGACGGCAATATCGACGTCTGGGATACCTTCTTCTTCTCGAAGGTTGGCGGAATCGTCACCCGCGACCCCATCATTGGACCGTTGCGCGTGGCCCGGAACAAAGCCAACACGCGGCAATGGCTGTTCGGTGTGACGGCGGCCGGCGTCGTAACGATCGAGCTGCCGGTGATCAACAATCCGTATCCGACGAAGCCGCCATGGGGGCCGCCGATTCCGTAATGCCGGGCGAGCATGCCCGGGGGTGCCGGTTTACGCGAGCCCGACGATGTCGGGCTCGTATGTTATAAGGCAGGTTGTCGCGGTGGTCGAGGTGGGCGAAGTGGTGGAGGTTGTGAGCAAGAGGAGAGCGTGTTGACATGACCTTCCGGTTCACGACTGCAGGTGAATCGCATGGCCGCGGTCTGGTGGGAATCCTCGAGGGCATTCCCGCCGGCCTTCCGATCTCCGCGGCCGATGTGGACGTCGAGCTGAAGCGCCGCCAGGGCGGATACGGGCGGGGTGCCCGGATGAAGATCGAGTCCGACCGCATCGAATGGCTGTCCGGCGTGCGCGCCGGCGAAACACTGGGCTCCCCCATCGCCATGCTGATCTGGAATCGCGATTGGGAGCATTGGCAGGACGTGATGGCGCCGGAAGCCGACGCGACGCCCGACCCGCTCGGGCGCCGCCGCCAGGTCACCCGGCCGCGGCCCGGCCACGCCGACCTCGCCGGATCGCTGAAATACGATCGCCTGGACGCCCGCGACATTCTCGAGCGGGCAAGTGCGCGCGAGACTGTCGCGCGTGTGGCGTGTGGCGCGGTGTGTAAGAAGCTCTTGCGAGAATTTCAGATCGAGATCGGGTCATACGTCGCGGAGCTTGGCGGGGTGGTCGCAAAGACTCCGGGGGTGCTGCCGTCGCCATTGAATGAAGCGGCCGACCAAAGCCCGGTGCGCTGTCTCGACAAGGACGCCGAGGCCGAGATCATTCGCCGGATCGACGCGGCGAAAGCCGCGGGCGACACACTGGGTGGCGTCGTCGAGGTTGTTGCCCTTGGCGTGCCCGTCGGGCTCGGATCCCACGTTTCCTGGGACAGGAAGCTCGACGGCAGGCTGGGGCAGGCGTTGATGTCGATTCCGGCGGTCAAAGGCGTCGAATTGGGACTCGGGTTCGAGGCGGCGCGCCGCAAAGGATCCGAAGTGCATGACGAGATTCTGCCCGGATTCGCGCGCGCTACCAATCGCGCCGGCGGGACCGAAGGGGGAATGACCACGGGCGAGCCGCTCGTCGCGCGCGTCGCGATGAAGCCGATCTCCACGCTCATGTCGCCCCTCAAAACGGTCGACCTGAAGACGGGTGGCGCCGCGCAAGCGCAGTCAGAACGGTCAGACGTCACCGCCGTTCCCGCGATGGGCGTGATTGCCGAGGCGATGCTGGCGATCGTGGTGACCGAGGCGCTGCTCGAGAAATTCGGTGGTGACGCCCTCAGCGAGTTGAAGCGCAACGTTGAAGGCTATTTGCAGCAGGTGCGCGCGCGCATTCCGAAAGGCGCGGCGTCGTGAAGAAGCACCTCGTCCTCATCGGCTTGCCGGGGGCGGGGAAATCCACCGTCGGGCGTCTCGTTGCCGAGCGGCTCAAGGCGGGCTTCGTCGACATCGACTCGATTCTGATTCGTAAGGAAGGCAAGCCGATCACGATGATCTTCGCGGAAAAGGGTGAGCCGGCGTTTCGTGATATGGAGCGAAAGGAAGTGGCAGGCGCGCTGGAGCACGAGCCCGCGGTGATCGTTCCCGGCGGCGGATGGGCGGCGCAACCGGGCGCGCTCGATGACGCAAGAGCGCGCGGGTACGTCATTTATCTGAAGGCGCGCGTGGAAATTGCCGCGGGCCGCGCGGCGCCATCGGGAACCCGGCCCGTTTTGATGGGTGATGATCCTGTAGAGCAGATGCGCGAGCTGTTCAAAACGCGCGAGCCGTTCTACGCGAAGGCCGACGCGACGGTCCAAACTGAAGCGAAAACACCGGAACAGCTGGCTGCCGAGGTCGTCCGACTTGCGCAAACCAGTGCCGGTTGGTAAAGATGCAAGCCCAAAACCTAGACGCCGAAACGCATTAAACGTTTAGACGCTTGGGTCTTTTGAACTGAGGTTGATCAGTGCCTGATAATGAAGAAGAAGTGAAACCCAAAAAACAGAGAGCGCCGCGCAAGAAGAAGGTCGCGGACGAAGCTCTCACAACGGCGGGTACAGAAGAAACCGACGCCGCTCCTGTAAAGGGCGGCGCACTCGTCATTGTCGAGTCCCCGACCAAGGCCAAAACAATCGGCAAGTACCTGGGCCGTGGCTACACGGTCAAGGCGACCGTGGGGCATCTCCGCGACCTGCCCAAGCGCGAGCTCGGCGTCGACGTCGAGAATGGCTTCGCGCCGAAGTACGTCACTATAAAGGAAAAGGCGAAGACCCTCGCCGAGATCAAGAAGGCCGCCAAGGCCGCCGATCGCGTGTTATTGGCGACCGATCCCGATAGAGAAGGTGAAGCCATAGCCTGGCACGTGGCGTCCCAGCTGAATGGGGACGGGAAAGTGCAGCGCGTGCTGTTCCACGAAATCACCAAGGATGCCGTCTCGGAAGCGCTCGCGAATCCCCTTGACATCGATCAGCGCAAGGTAGACGCCCAACAGGCCCGCCGGGTGCTCGATCGGCTGGTGGGATACAAGGCGTCGCCGGTCCTGTGGAAGAGCATCAAAACAGGCCTGTCGGCTGGGCGGGTTCAGACGGTCGCGCTGCGGTTGATTATCGAGCGCGAAGAGGAGATCCGCAAGTTCGTGCCGCAGGAATACTGGACCATCGCGGCCGACCTCGAGAAGGACGGCCAGGCGTTCCAGGCGCGGCTGCAGAAGCTCAGCGGGCACAAGCCCGAGATCAAAGACGAGAAGACCGCCAAGGAGATCGTCGCCGAGGTCGAAAAGCTGCCGTTCGTGGTCAGCGACGTCTCAACGGGCGAGCGGCGCCGCAAGGCGCCCGCGCCGTTCACGACGAGCACGATGCAGCAGGAAGCCGCGAAACAGCTGGGCTTTTCAGCCGGCCGCACCATGCGCGCCGCGCAGAAGCTCTACGAAGGTATCGAGCTCGGCGAGCAGGGATCGATCGGCTTGATCACCTACATGCGCACCGATTCGGTACGGGTATCTGACGCCGCCATCAAGCAGGCGCGCGAGTATATCAACGCGCAGTTTGATAAGCGGTACCTGCCCGACGAGCCCAACGTCCATAAGGGCGGTCGCGGATCGAAAGTCCAGGACGCCCACGAAGCGATACGGCCCACCGAAGTCGGCTTCAAGCCTGAAGACATCAAGAAGTATCTCGAGCGCGACCTCTTCAAGCTCTATCAGCTGATTTGGCGGCGTTTTCTCGCATCGCAGATGAATCCCGCGATCTATGAAGCGACCAAGGTCGATTTCGACCTGGCGGAAGGAAAATTCCTGTTCCGGGCGACGGGCTCGCGGGTGGTATTCGACGGCTACCACGCGGTCTATCAGGAAGCGTACGAGGCCGAGGACGCCAAGACGCTGGGCAGCCTGCAGCCGATTCCGCCGCTCAAACAGGGCGACCGCGTGACCCTCAAGCAGGTCGTGCCGAGCCAGCATTTCACCGAGCCGCCGCCGCGCTACAGCGAGGCGAGCCTTGTGAAAGAGTTGGAGCGGCTGGGCATCGGCCGTCCGTCGACCTACGCCGCGATCATCTCGACGCTGCGCACGCGCTGGTACGCGACGGCCAAGGACCGCCGCTTCCACCCCACGCCGCAAGGCGAGACGGTCTGGAAGGTTCTCAAACGCTCGTTCCCCGAAGTGTTCGAAGTCGGGTTCACGGCGCAAATGGAGACCGAGCTGGACAAGATCGAAGAGGGCGACCTCGCCTGGCAGGATGTGCTCGGCGACTTCTGGAAGCCGTTCAACATGGCGCTCCAGGCCGTGGACGTGAACAAGATCATCCACGAAGTGCACGACCTGTCGGGGCTCGAGCAGGAGAAGTGCCCCAAGTGCGGTGCGCCGCTCGAGGTGAAAAGCGGGCGCTTCGGACCGTACATCGCGTGCACACGTTACGCGAGCAAGGAGTGCGACTACTCGCGGTCGATCAAGAAAGACAAGGTCCCCGACCGCCCATCGGATGAGATCTGCAAGGAGTGCGGCGCTCCGATGGTCATCAAGACGGGCCGCTACGGTGAGTTTCTTGCGTGCACGCGCTATCCCAAGTGCAAGTACACGCAGCCGGTGCCGCTCGGCATCAAGTGTCCGAAGTGCGGCGTCGGCGACCTCGCGGAGCGTCGTACCAAGCGCGGGCGGACGTTTTACGGTTGCTTGCGCTACCCGGATTGCGATTATTCCACCTGGAACAAGCCTGTCGCCGTACCATGCCCCAATTGCGGCTTTGTCGGGATGGAGGAGATCAAGTCCAAAACGACGGGAGAGACCACACGCAAGTGCCTGAAGTGCGGGCATCAGATCGCGGTCGAGTCGGAAACCCCCGAAGCCGAAGAGGTCGCACCGTAGACGTCATCGGCGGGGGTCTCGCGGGGTGCGAGGCCGCCTGGGCCCTCGCGCAACGCGGCGTGGCGGTCACGCTCCATGAAATGCGGCCGCTGAAGATGACGCCGGCACATCAGACGGAAAGTCTCGCCGAGCTCGTCTGCAGCAACACCTTCAAGTCTGTAGAGCCCACGCACGCACACGGTCTCTTGAAGGCCGAAATGCGCCTGCTCGGCAGCATCGTTCTCCAGGCAGCGGATGAGGCGCGCATTCCGGGCGGCAGCGCGCTCGCGGTGGACCGCCGCGCTTTCGCGCAGTCGGTCGAAGCCCGCGTGCTGTCCCACCCGAACATCACGTTGGTCCGCGGGGAGATCACTCATCTGCCCAGCCCGGCCATCGTCGCGACCGGCCCGCTGACTTCCGACGCGTTTGCCACTGCGATCGCCGCTCGTCTCGGCGTCGAGTCGCTCGCGTTTTATGACGCGATCGCGCCCATCGTGTCCGCCGACTCACTCGACTTTGCGCGTCTCTTCAAGGCTTCCCGCTATGGCAAGGGCGGGGGCGACGACTACTGGAACGCGCCGTTCACCCAGAGCGAATACGAGGCGTTCGTCGGCGAGCTGATCGCGGGCGAGCAGTACGTCCCTGGTCATGAATTCGACAAGGTGTCCTACTTCGAGGGCTGCCTGCCGGTCGAGGAGATGGCGCAGCGCGGGATCGAGACGCTGCGGTTTGGCCCGATGAAGCCGGTCGGGCTGATCGATCCGAAGACCGGACGCGAGCCCTACGCCGTCGTGCAGCTCCGCCAGGAAGATCGTGCGGCTCAGATGTGGAACCTCGTCGGCTTCCAGACGCGGCTCAAAACCGGCGCGCAGCAGCGAATCTTCCGGATGATTCCGGGACTCGAGAATGCCGAGTTCCTGCGCTTTGGCAGCATCCATCGCAACAGCTACCTGAACGCGCCGCAGGCGCTGACCGCGCATTTGTCGGCGAAGGACGATCCGCAATTGCTCTTCGCGGGGCAGTTGACTGGCGTCGAGGGCTACACGGAGTCGGCGGCAACGGGGATGCTGGCGGGCATCAACCTCGCGCGCCTGCTCGCGGGTGACGAGCCGATCATCCCCCCTGCCACGACGATGCTCGGAGCGTTGTACCGATACCTGCGCGAAGCAGAGCCGGCGCGCTTCCAGCCGATGAACGCGAACTTCGGCCTTATCGCGCCGTTGGACAATGCACCCCGAGACAAGTTCAAGAAGAAAGAGGCGCTCGCCGCTCGCGCACTCGATCAGATGAGGGAGTTTGCGGGGACTCTGGGCGCTGAGGTCTCGCCGGTATGAAGGAGGTGAAGGAGTTCATCACCTACCTCGAGAAGGAGCGCAACGATTCCCCCCACACCGTGAAAGCGTACGAGCGGGACGTCAGCGCCTTTGCGGAATTTTGCCAGCGCTACTACGGCGGCTCCTGGAGCTGGGCAGGCGTCGATCGCCTCGCGGTTCGCGGCTTTCTCGCCGCGGAGCAACAGCGCGGTGTCGCGAAGCGCTCGGTCGCGCGCGCGCTATCCGCCCTGCGGACCTTTTACCGCTTTCTCAACGCGACGCGCGGCATCGAGGTGAATCCGGCGCGGGCGGCGCGCACGCCCAGGATCGAGCGCACGCTGCCGACCTGGCTGGATCGATCGGAAACAGACGAGCTGTTCAAGAAAGCCGAGGAGCGGGCGACAGCCGGCGGATTCGCCGAGGCGCGCGACCTCGCGATGCTGGAAATGTTCTATTCGACCGGCATGCGGCTCTCGGAGCTCGTCGGCTTGAATGACGCTGATGTCGATCTCGTCTCGGATCAGGTCAAGTTGCGCGGAAAGGGAAAGAAGGAGCGGATTGTGCCGGTTGGGTCGCAGGCCAGCGCCGCGTTGCGGCGATATCTCGAGCGCCGGGACTCGCTGGCGGGTCCAGGACAGCGAGGCGGCAGGGCGCTGTTCCTGAATCTGCGCGGCACGCGGATGACCGCGCGCGGCGTCCAGCTTGCGATGAAGCGGCTGTTCGGCGGCCTGGCGCGGGGAACCAATCTCCACGTACACGCGTTGCGGCATTCGTTCGCCACTCATCTGCTGGATGCGGGAGCCGATCTCAGATCGGTGCAGGAATTACTCGGTCATGCCTCGCTGGGGACCACGCAGGTGTATACTCATACGTCGGTGGAGCGGCTCAAGAAGGTCTATCAGCAAGCCCATCCACGGGCCTGAACGACGCACGACGCACGATGCACGATGTACGACGCACGGAGCATATGCTGCCACGAATTCATAGCACCACCATTCTTTGCGTTCGCCGCGACGGCAAAGTCGCCATCGGCGGCGACGGGCAGGTCACGGTCGGCGAGACCGTGATGAAAGCCAACGCTAACAAGGTCCGCACGCTGCGCGGCGGCAAGATCCTCGCAGGGTTCGCGGGCGCCGCGGCGGACGCGTTCACCCTGTTCGAGAAATTCGAGGAAAAGCTCGAGCGGTATCCCTCGAATCTGCCGCGCGCCGCTGTCGAGCTCGCCAAGGACTGGCGTTCCGATCGCGTGCTGCGTCGGCTCGAGGCCCTCCTCGTGGTGGCCGACAAGGAGCACGGCTACGTCATCAGCGGCTCCGGCGAGCTGATCGAGCCGGACGACGGCGTGCTCGCCATCGGCTCGGGCGGCTCGTTCGCGCTTGCCGCGGCCCGGGCGCTGCTCAAGGACACGAAGTTGAATCCCGCCGAGATCGTACGAAAGTCGCTCGAGATCGCGGCGGAGATCTGCGTGTACACCAACACCAACATCACGGTACTCGAGTTATAGAGATGGCCAAGACTCCCCCCCCGATTTCACCTTCCCAACCTCCAGAGCCTCCACCCACCTCGACCAACCTCCCGGCGGCCGAGGAAACGCTGCCGTGGCTGGAGGAATTGCCGCCCAAAAAGATCGTCGCCGAGCTCGACCGCTACATCGTCGGTCAGGATGCTGCCAAGAAGGCCGTCGCCATCGCGGTGCGGAACCGCTGGCGTCGCGCCCAGGCGCCCGAAGAAATCCGCGATGAGATCATGCCGAACAACATCATCATGATCGGTCCGACGGGCGTCGGGAAAACCGAAATCGCGCGCCGGTTGGCGCGGCTCGCCGGCGCGCCGTTCCTCAAGGTCGAGGCTTCGAAATTCACGGAAGTCGGTTACGTCGGTCGCGACGTGGAATCGATGGTCCGTGAGTTGGTGGACGTCTCGATCAACATGGTGCGAAGCGAACGCGAGGACGATGTCTACCCGACGGCAGAGCAGAGAGCAGAAGAACGACTTCTCGATCTGCTGTTGCCGCCCCTTCCGTCGCCGCCTTCCGCCGGCGCTTCATCTGCCGCCGCCTCTGGCGTGCCAGAACCTACCGCCGCCGGCCCGCGGCCGTTGTTCGTGGTCAGCTCCAAGGGCGACGTCCAGCCGAAGATCCCCGAGGCCGAAACCGAGCAGCAGGAGCGCCGCCGGCGCACTCGCGAGAAGCTGCGCCAGCAATTGAAGGACGGCCTGCTCGAGGAGCGCGACGTCGAGATCGAGGTGCAGCAGCAGAGCTTCCCGATGCTCGAGATGATGCAGCCGCCGCAAGGCATGGAAGGACCGGACATCAATTTCGGCGAAATGCTGCAGGAGCTGATCCCGAAAAAGAAGAAGCGCCGCTCCGTGCACCTCCACGAGGCGCGCCGCATTCTCATCGATGAAGAATTGAAGAAGCTCGTCGACATGGACGACGTCGTGAACGAGGCGCTCGATCGCGTCGAGAATCACGGCGTCATCTTCATCGATGAGATCGACAAAATCACGGGAGCGCGCGGCGAGCGCACCGGCCCGGATGTGTCGCGCGAAGGCGTGCAGCGCGATCTGCTCCCCATCGTCGAAGGATCGACGGTACAGACGCGCTACGGCTATGTGCGCACCGATCACGTCCTGTTCATCGCGGCCGGCGCATTCCACATCGCGAAGCCGAGTGACTTGATTCCCGAGCTGCAGGGTCGCTTCCCGATTCGCGTCGAGCTGTCATCGCTCAGCGAAGCGGATTTCGTGCGGATCATGACCGAGCCGGAGAATGCGCTGACCAAGCAGTACGCGGCGCTGTGCCAGGCGGACGGCGCGACGCTCGAATTCACACCCGATGGCGTCAAGGAAATCGCCCGCATCGCCGCCAAGGTGAATGAGCGCATGGAGAACATCGGGGCTCGGCGGCTGCATACCGTCATGACCACGCTGCTCGAGGACGTGATGTTCGAGCTCCCCGATTATCCATCCAAGCACATCGTGTTCGATGGACCGGCGGTACGCGAGCGGTTGCTACGGATCGTCGAAGATGAGGATTTGCGGAAGTACATTCTCTAAGAGCCTGCGCATTATGACGTTTCGTGCGCCCGGGGCTCAGAGCCGGGATACTTTCTCCTGAAAGGGGCGACGACGGCGGCTCTGTGAGCGGTGTATAAGCACGGTCTCGTTGACACAAACAGAGGAGGTCCTATGATCGAGCGTCCAACGCGCCACGCTTCCGCGATTGCTCTGGGACTGCTGGTCCTCGCGTGCAGCCACCGGCCCCCCGATGTCCAGCCGAACGCCGAGTTGCCGACCGTGCCTCCGCAGCCGGCCAATACGGTGCAGGGCTCCGCGGCCGACAATCCTGCGCCTCAGAATTTCGATCAGCTCCTAGCCGGCAGGATCTCGGGCGTAACGGTGCTCCCTGGTCCTCAAGGGGGAATAGTCGTGCGCATGATGGGCGGCCCGACATCGTTCAATGCGGGCCAGGAGCCGCTGTACATCGTCGATGGTTCGCCGGTCCAGGTGGGGCAGGATGGAGGGCTGCCGTGGATCAACCCGCGGGATATCGAATCGATAACCGCGCTCAGGGACCCCAGCAGTCTCGCGATCTACGGTTCGCGCGGCGCCAACGGCGTCATTCTTATCAGGACGAGGGGCGGCCACTAGCGATAGACACAGATTCATCCTTGTCTCGACCCCTTCCCTCGGGTAAAATCCGTCACACCAGACTGTCATTTTGACTGTTGCGGGGTCTGAAAAGGCCCCGCCTCCCCACGCGGTCAATTCAAGAATTCTTGAACTATCGCTGGGAGGATGTGGCGGCCACAAAGAGGGGAGTGCCGGCGTGTCGAAGCGCGATTTTTTGCAAATCACCGATTTCAGCCGCCGGGAGATCGAGCAGCTCTTCGATCTCGCCAAGCGAATGAAGGCCCGTGCCTATCGCGAAACGCCCCTCGCCGGCAAGACGCTGGCGATGATCTTTGCCAAGTCTTCGACCCGCACGCGCGTGTCGTTCGAGGTCGGCGCCTACCAGCTAGGCGGCCAGGCGCTATTCCTCTCCAGCAAGGACATCCAGATCGGGCGGGGCGAGCCGATTCCCGATACCGCCCGCGTGCTATCCCGCTACGTCGACGGCATCATGATCCGCACCTACGACCACGCGGAGGTCGAGGAGCTTGCCCGCTTCGCCACGATTCCCGTAATCAACGGCCTGACCGACCTGACCCACCCTTGCCAGGTCCTCGCTGACCTCTTCACCGTCAAAGAGCAGCTCGGCGGCTGGGAAGGAAAGCGGATCGCCTGGGTCGGCGACGGCAACAACATGGCCAACGCCTGGCTCGAGGCGGCGGCCGTCCTGGGCTTCGAGCTGCGGCTCGCATGTCCCGAGATGTTTGAGCCCAACCTCTCCAAGTACGAAGCCGCGAAGAAGCGCGGCTGCGTCATGGTGACGGAGGTTCCCGAAGAAGCTGTGGAAGGGGCGCACGTCGTGAATACCGACGTCTGGGCATCCATGGGACAGGAAGCCGAGGCTGAAGCTCGACGCAACGCCTTCAAGGGATATACGGTCGACGCAGATCTCATGAAGCTCGCAGACCCCACGGCCATCTTCCTGCACTGCTTGCCGGCGCATCGGGGCGAAGAAGTGACGGCTGATGTGATCGATGGACCTCAATCCCGCGTGTGGGATGAAGCCGAGAACCGGCTCCACGTTCAAAAGGCGCTGCTCGCCACGCTGATGTCATGACGACCGATACCCAGACCCTGAAGAAGACGCCTCTTCACGACGTTCATGTCGCACTGGGCGCCAAGATGGTGCCGTTCGCCGGCTTCGAGATGCCGGTGAGCTATCCGCAGGGCATCAGCTCCGAGCACCGGGCGGTGCGCGAGGATGTTGGTGTATTCGATGTATCGCACATGGGCGAATTCGAAATCACCGGCTCCGACCGCAATGCCTTCGTGCAGCGTGTGACATGCAATGACGTCGGTGCGCTCAAGCCCGGTCAGGCGCAGTACTCCGGAATCTTGACCAAGGCCGGCACATTTGTGGACGACTGCCTCGTCTATCGCTTCGAAGACAAACTCATGATGGTGGTGAACGCGTCGAACATTCAGAAAGATTGGGATCACATCCTGTCACAGAAGGCCGGCGCCAACGTGCGCCTGCGCGACATCTCCGACGAAACGGCGCTGCTCGCCGTGCAGGGACCGAAGGCCGAGGGCCTCGTCGGACAGCTCACGAGCCTCGGCGTTGCCATGATTCCGTACTATCACTTCACGCAGGGCAAAGTGGCCGGCGTGCAGTGCTTCGTCTCGCGCACCGGCTATACGGGCGAGGATGGTTTCGAGCTCTACTGCCGCGCGGGCGACGCCGAGAAGCTGTGGCACGCGCTCGTGGGCGCGGGACGGGCGGAGCCGGTCGGCCTGGGCGCACGTGACACGCTCCGGCTCGAGGCCGGACTGCCGCTGTATGGCAACGACATCGACGATACGACGACGCCCTACGAGGCGGGCCTCTCTTTCATTGTGAAACTCGACAAGGGCGCGCCGTTTATGGGACTCGAGGCCTTGAAGCGCCAGAAGCTCGAGGGCGTCAAGCGGCGTCTCGTCGGCTTCAAGGTCACCGAGCCGAAGACGATCGCGCGCCATGGTTTTCCGGTGTTTCTCGATGGCACGCAGGTGGACATCGTGCGCAGCGGCACGCTCACGCCGACCGTAAACGCGGCAATCGGAACGACGTATCTCCCCACCGAGCGCGCCAAGGCTGGTACGAAGATCGAGATCGATGTGCGGGGTAAGAGAGTGTCGGCTGAAGTCGTGAAGATGCCCTTTGTGCCGCATCGGACGAAGAAATGACGAATCACGGGCGGGAGGGGGCGGTAAGAGGCGGTACCCGCATCGGCGTCCTAACCATCTCGGACCTCGGAGCTGTGGGTCAGCGTGCCGATACCTCGGGCGACGCGATCGTCGACTGGGCGAGCGAGCACGGCTATGAGGTCGTTGTGCGCAGTGTCGTTGCCGATGAAACCGACCGTATCTCGGGTAAGCTCGCGCGGTGGGCCGATTCTAATGAGGTGGATGTCGTGTTGACGACGGGGGGCACCGGACTCACCGAGCGCGACGTCACACCCGAGGCAACCGCCGCGATTCTCGAGCGCGAAGCCGAGGGAATCGCGGAAGCATTGCGCGCCGCGTCGGGTCCGAATTTTCCCCGGGCCTGGCTCTCGCGCGGCCGCGCAGGAACGATGGGCAAGACGCTCATCATCAACCTTCCCGGCTCTACGAACGGCGTGAAGGAGGGGTTGGCGGTACTGGACC